>JAYKHH010000392.1:0-7062 GCA_035285265.1 Leptolyngbyaceae cyanobacterium
AGGTTATAGTCCGGTGCCACAGATCGTCCTGCCGTTGCACTTGTTTGATCACCAGTTGATTGAGGATGGATACATCAGGTTTGCAGGCATTGCATTGCGTCAACAGGTGATTCCAATCGATCCTGGATTGATTTGAGCCTGATCCTGGAGCCTTGATTGGAGACTGGCTGAACTCCATTGTCTGCTTGAGCCCCTCTAATACGTTTTGAATCATGGGTGGATCAAAGGAATGTAAAGCCAGCAAGGGATGTTTGCGATCCGTCGCATCTTCCTCAATCTGTTTAGACTTAGGGGCAGCGGATTCAGGCTTGGTGACTCGTACCGATCGCGGACGATGGGCGATCGTCAGGCTGCATAACCGCTCAGAAACTACGATCAGAAAATATTCCCGTTTGAGTTGGCTTTCTAGGAGCAGGGGAATTGAGAGGCTGTGAGCATGGCTAGGAGTTGGTTGAATCACGACTCCCTGATCATCGACTAATGAGATGTTGCTATCGCCGACCACTTGGGTGGGCATTTCAGTCAGGAACGTCTCCTCTGACAGGTGCTTTGAGCCTGCTCCAGCGTTTGTAAGGGTGATGGAGTCACCTAAGACGACTGGGTTGCCCAAGGCTGGGTTGCCCAAGGCACTGTAGTCTACGGTGTTGCTTTCTTCAGTCTCCTCTTTGAGATTACTAAAGATATAGACCGTATTCGCAGCATTCGCCAGTTCCCAACAACGGCGGATCTGAGTCTGCCAAACCTCATTGCGGGGGAGTTTAACCCACAGGGTTGCAGGAATTTTGGATTCAATCAAAACATCAATAGTGGAGTCGATGATGGATTTGAGCGTTGCGGGGCTGACTTGTAGGGGAGTCGCAGATTGCCCAGAGTGAAGGGCTAGCTCATAGAGAGAAATATCTGGAGGGGATGAAACATGCATGAGACAAGGTAACCAAGAACCACTGCAATCGAGGGAATTCTCAAAAATAGAGTAGATGCAGATCTTGCATATTGCCCGATTGGGGCGCACAGCGTTCTTCAGAAAGGGCTGCCACAATCGCAATGCAAGCTAGAAGGTCAATAAGCTGATGACTGGGTATACCTTCAGGTCTACTCTATTATTCTCAAAATTTTCACCCCTTTGCATTGTTTCTCAATATTGACCCTCTAGACCTGATGAGTCATAGTATCATGCTCAACTCTAGGCTGGGCAAGCATTTCAAGGTGCTGTGACTGTAGGATGGATGGATTGCTGGTAAGAGTCTGAGATCCTGTCAGTTACTTGAGCTAGGATAAGCGGATTTTACTTTTCTGGAATGCTATAGGGGGTGCGATCGCCCAAAATCCAATTCAAAACCCGAATCATGGTAGATGGAGAGTTCACAGCCCAGAGGTTAGTCGCGAGGCAGGTGCTTGCCAACCCTAGGAGCACGAAGGTAGGGGGCATGATGATCCCGATGATGAACCAGGTGAGGACGTGGAGCACCATAATTCCAGAAAACAGGCTGGCGACTCCAGCGGCTAACTGCACTTGAGAGGGGGGACGCTTCAGTGCTGTCAGAATCATGGTCACCAAGGTTGCCACCACATTCAGGGGAACTAGGGCTGCACAAATGGCAACACAATGGGTGTGGGAAAACTGCATTATCGGGTTGAAATCAATCATTCAGTGATTCAGCTCAAATAACGGCTATTGCATTGTAGATAGACTACCTCTATCCTCTCTGAAACTTGCTACTTAATTTCAGATTCTTTAGTTAAAGATTGCAAACTCTATCCTCTGTCTAATCGATAGTCTGTAGATACAAGGGGCATGGTACTGCCATGCCTCGCTACGTTATACCGCTGGTTTCCAGGTGCCATGAAATCCTAGGGGGATAATGCTGGGAAGTGCTAACCGACAGACAGGGCCATGATCCAAGTGGTCAGCATCTAAAATCCAGACTTCGCTACGGTTTTGGTTGCCATCAAATACAACGGTTAGTAGCCAACCTTGATTTGGGTTCGTGGCATCGGGTGCATAGAGGGGTTCCATGGGATAGCAGTTCTGACCGAGATCCGCTTCCAACAGAGTTCCAGACTGATAGTCAAAACACCCGATCGCCCCAAACATTTCCTGGCTAATATCGACTCCTAGACGACGTAAGGCTACATAGGTATAGCGGGAAGCTTGACCTACTTCCCTGGGGTTCACACTGGGAAATTCACAGGTGCGATCGCACACTTCTTGCATCTCAGTCACTTGACCCGATTGGGGATTCAGGCGTAGTTGCCAAAGGGTTCCTTTAGCAGCCGTTTGCGTATGACCGGAGGCAACTTCCTGGAGGTACTGGTTAGTCTGAAAATCCTCATAACGCACGAGATCTACTACCACCGATCCATCGGTAGCACCATAGCCATTGCCAAAGTGCCACTGATACCAGGGTTCCGCCTCTCCCCGACTGACAACTTCCAGGGTATGGCGATCAATCACGACAATTTGGGTTCCCTGCTCCGGTTGCCAGGATAAGGTATCACTGAAACTTTTCAGCCTTAATAGCAGGGAGAATGGCTGCATGTTGACTGGAGAAACGAAAAAGACTAGATAATTACCTGCTAGGACAAAATCATGCACCATGGGCAGACCTTTGAGGCTGTGCTGGGCTTGCTTTTGGATTTTGCCGGTGCGATCGCTACGGTAAACATTGAGCCGTGCTTCTTTGCCATAGCTAATGCCAAAGTTAAAGATTTCCCCGGTTTGGGGGTCGCGTTTGGGATGGGCCGCATAAGTCAACCCTTGACCTAAACTATCCAAATCATCTAGGCCATAGGTTTCTAGGGTTTCCAGGTTTAAGGCATGGGGCTTGCCACCTTCCCAAAGCGCTAGCAGTTTATCTGGAAGGGCCAACACTGAGGTATTGGCAGCATTTTTAGCATCCTTGATAAATCGCTCCCAGAAGGGGCCAGAGGGCAGCATCCCGTAGCCCCCGTAGAGGAATTTCCCTGCTTGTTCTTCTGCTTGATAGCCTGCGGTTTGGACATAGCGATAAACGCCAGAGGCTCCTGCATCGGTAAAATGCACCCCTAGAATAGCGCCATCGCCATCGAACCAATGGCCCACGCGCTGACCGCCCCGTTCCAAGCGGGCGGGGCCATTGCGGTAGAGGGAGCCACGGAGGCCAGCAGGAATGGCTCCTGACAGAACGGGTAGGGGAGTGAGGGGAAATTCTGTGGCAGTGTGGGTAACGGCCTTAGCCCAGGACTGCGCTTGAGATGAGGAGAGGGAGCTGACTAGACTGACCATAGAATGATTGCTCCAAATAAATCTAGTGAGGAGTTGAGTAGAAGAATATGCAAATAAGTTATTATGCAACTTGTTGCATTAAATCCAGTATGTATGCAACTTATTGCATATGTCAAGGTATCAAGGAGGTAGAGTTATCGCCCTTGCCCATGCGATCCTAGCGTTCTTAGTCGATTGCCCTCGGAGTGGCTACGAGCTAGCAAAAAACTTTGATGGCTCCGTCGGGTTCTTTTGGAAGGCAACCCATCAACAGATTTATCGGGAATTAGCCAAATTAGAAGCGGACGGTTGGATTCAGTCAGAGGCGATCGCTCAAACGGGTCGTCCTGACAAAAAACTGTTTCGGGTAACGGAGTTGGGACAACAACAACTCATGCAATGGATGGCTGAACCCTGTGAACCCGCCGCCATTAAAGAAGATTTACTCGTAAAACTCTTTGCGGGTCATTTGGTGCCGCAATCCATGATGGTTCAGGAATTAGAGCGCCATCGGATGCTCCATCAAGAACGGTTAGCCACCTACAAAACGATTCAACAGCAGTTTTTTCCAAGTCCTGAAGTGCTCTCGATCGCCCAAAAGTTTCAATATCTGACCTTACTCAAAGGCATTGGCTATGAAACTGAGTACATTGCTTGGTGTGAACAGGCGATCGCGTTATTAAGTTAAGTTAACTTAGATGAAGAGCCTGCATTAATCTCAATCCCATGACTGTTTCTCTTCCCAACACGACTGTTCAGCCTACCCCACGAACTTGGATCTGGCGAGGGTTTCCCATTTGTTATCAGGCTCAGGGTGAGCAAGGGCCACCGGTTGTCCTCGTGCATGGATTTGGTGCCTCCTGGGGGCATTGGCGTAAGAATATTCCGGCACTAGCCACGACCTGTCGGGTGTATGCCCTGGATCTGATTGGATTTGGGGGATCTGCCAAGCCTACCCCCGTTGAACAGATTGACTACACCTTTGAAACCTGGGGACAGCAAATCGCTGATTTTTGTCGAGAAGTGGTCGGGGAACCGGCTTTTCTGGTGGGAAATTCCATTGGCTGCATTGCCGCTATGCAGACAGCAGTAGATCATCCTGACCTGGTTCTGGCCATTGCCATGCTCAACTGCTCCCTGCGCTTGCTCCACGATCGCAGACGGGCGGATCTGCCTTGGTATCGGCGGATTGGGGCACCGCTGCTCCAACAAATCCTGAAGACTAAATGGATTGGTCGCAGTTTCTTTCGGCAAATTGCTCGGCCTGCGACCGTCCGCAAAATTCTTCTGCAAGCCTACGTTAACCCTGAAGCGGTCAGCGATGAATTAATCGAGATTCTTATGACTCCCGCCAGCGATCTGGGTGCCGCCGATGTGTTTCTAGCCTTCACGGGCTACTCTCAAGGCCCCCTACCGGAAGATCTACTAGAGGTATTGCCCTGCCCTGCGATCATTCTTTGGGGAAGCAATGACCCCTGGGAACCGATCGCCCTCGGTCAGGAGTTAGCCAAGTTCCCGCAAGTCCAAAAATTCATTCCTTTAGAAGGAGCGGGGCATTGCCCTCAGGATGAGGTTCCTGAATTGGTCAATCCCATTTTACAAGCATGGATTTTGCAGCAAGCTTCCCCCTAAGAACTTGTTTGAGAAGTCCTGATCTTCATTCCGATAGGCTTCCTAGCCCCCCTAACCCCCCAATTCTGGGGGGGATCGGATTCAAGATCCCCCAGAATTGGAGGCCAAAAGGGAGCTAAAAGTGGGCAGATGCAGGGGGGTAGAGACGTTTCAAACAGCTTCTAAGACGCTAAGGCTTCCGTAAATTCTCGGTTTTGACTGTACCTAGAGAACTGCTGGAGTTGAGGGCTTGGGCAGGATGTTTATTCTGCCCAACTTTTCATGGCTTGCAATCACTCATTGCCAGTAGGTCAGTCTCAATGGGTGATATCACGCTAAAATGATCCCCGTTGTCTCAATTTCGTTACATTAGAAACCCTGTGCAATCTAACCTCGATCAGTTGAACGCTTCTCTGGAGTCAGCCTATTCTAAAAGTCAAGCAGAACTTCCCTTTACTCTGCAAGACTTGAAGGCGGCGATTCCTGCGTATTGTTTTGAGCCCTCGACTTGGAGATCTCTCTCCTACTTTTTTCTGGATATTGCTATCGTGGGTGCGCTGTATGCCGTTGCTGCCTTTCTAGATTCCTGGTTCTTCTGGCCGATTTTTTGGCTAATGCAGGGAACTATGTTTTGGGCATTATTTGTGGTTGGACATGACTGTGGTCATGGCTCTTTTTCTAAAAAGAAATGGCTAAATAACCTAATTGGCCATTTGTCCCATATTCCCATCTTGGTTCCTTACCACGGTTGGCGGATCAGTCACAGAACCCACCATCAAAATACGGGAAATATTGATACCGATGAAAGTTGGTATCCCGTTTCGGAAACTCAGTATAAGCAGATGGCTTGGTATGAGAAACTGCTGCGTTTCCACATGATTCTGTTTCTATATCCGTTGTATTTATTTAAGCGTTCTCCTGGGAAGGAGGGATCTCACTTTAACCCCAGCAGTCCTCTGTTCCGCCCTTCGGAAAAATGGGATGTGATCACCAGTACGACGCTGTGGATCGCCATGGTCGGTTTCTTGGGTTTCCTGACCTATCAATTTGGCTGGCTATTTTTACTGAAATACTATGTTGGCCCCTACGTTGTTTTTGTATGTTGGTTAGATTTGGTAACGTTCCTACACCACACAGAAGCAGATATTCCTTGGTATCGCGGGGATGACTGGTATTGCCTCAAGGGTGCCCTCTCTTCGATTGATCGAGATTATGGGTTCATCAACCCCATCCATCACAATATTGGTACCCATGTGGCTCACCACATCTTTTTAGGGATGCCCCATTACCATTTGCTGACGGCCACAGAGGCCATCAAGCCCATCTTGGGAGAGTATTACCGCGAATCTCGCGTACCGATCCTGCAAGCTCTCTGGAATTCCTATCGCGCTTGCCACTTTGTACCGGATACGGGGAGCAAGGTTTACTATCAACCGCCTCATCAAAGCTAAGCAGCTAGGCTACTGTTTATAAACTTAAATCCCTCCCATCCCCTGTTTTAAGCAGGATGGGAGGTTTTTTTGTTCTAGATTTTGCCGTTGTCCATCACTTTCCATAGGTACCCTGGGCATCACCCCCGATCAACGTTGGGCGATCGCTGTGCATGGGCGTTGTAGGACAGACTCTCTCGGTAGTACCCATGCAAACTACTTGAAAAACGCTTCTTCAGCCTGTTACAGGTTCACGCACAGCAGTCTCAGTTGCTATCCACACCCCAATCTGACATTTATCATGGAAAATTGTCTTAGGTACTAACAATGTCAAAATAAAATATTGTTTTTGAAGTAAATCACCACTCAGAAAATATCTGATGATTGCTGATCTGCCGTTAAGGAAGGCTGAAGGGAAAATGCTATGGCTATTAACATCCTAGAGAATATTGATCTACGCGGCCTAGGGGAATTGTTGCAACAGGCACGGAAAAAGTGTGGGATGACTCAGGCCGATGCAGCTAAGGTCATTGATGCTGCACGCACTACGATCGTTGCAATTGAGAAGGGAGAACGTCGTCTCAAGCCCAATGAGTTGATTAAATTGGCTCGTGCCTACGGGCGGGCTGTGAGTGATTTCGTTCGCCCTAGCCCTGTTATTGAGCCTTTCCAAGTTCAGTTTCGAGCCGCTTATCAGCGTAGTGAGCAGGAAGAAGCCCAAATTGACCCAATTATTCAGCGTTTAGAGGAGTTATGTCGCAATTATCTAGAGCTTGA
>JAYKHH010000393.1:0-3392 GCA_035285265.1 Leptolyngbyaceae cyanobacterium
ATATTAAGAGCCGATGAGCAGTTAAATCAATTGGAGCCGCTGCTGTCTTTTTTTGCTAGCTTTGTTTTAGATATGGCGTTGGTACAGCAAATTCTGAGGTGGGATATGGTGGTCTTACGAGAATCGCCTTGGTATGAAGAGATCTTGCAACAAGGATTGCAACAAGGTCAGGAACAAGGACTGCAACAGGGTGCCCAACGGCAGGTTGTGCGGGTGTTACACCGTCGCTTTGGGCAACTGCCTCCGGAAGTCACGACGGCACTTCAGGGGAAGAATTTAGAACAATTGGAAGCTTTGATGGATGTAGCGATCGCTGTCACTTCCCTCCAAGAATTCACTCAACATTTGTTTTCTAGCGCGAGTTAGGCGTTTAACTCAAGTTCAGGGGGTCAATATCTAGAGTCAGGCTAACTTCAGTCGCACAATGAGCGCGTAATTCCGATATCTCTGGCAACTTGACCTGCTTTTCGGGGAGGAACTTGAGCAAAATCTGCCAACGATAGCGTCGCGCTACCCGAAACACACTGGCGGGAGTGGGGCCTAGGAGTTCGTAGTCCGTGGAATCTGGGTGAGAGGGCTGTAAATAGGTAGCGATCGCCCGCGCACTTTTCTCTACGGCTACTGGATCAGGGCTACTCAACCGCAGCAAGACTAATTGACCATAGGGTGGATAGTTGAGGCTCTGCCGATCTTGAAGTTCTGCCTCCACAAAAGATTGATAGTCGTGGTGTTGAGCCGCTTCAATCACGGCATGGTTCGGCGAATAAGTCTGGATAATCACCCGGCCCGGATCATCCCCCCGCCCTGCCCGACCTGCCACTTGCGCTAAAGTTTGGAAGGCCCGTTCACTGGCTCGATAATCGGATAAATGCAGCAAGCCATCCGCCGCCATTACACCCACGAGGGTCACTTGAGGTAGGTCAATGCCCTTGGTTAACATTTGGTTAACCACCAGTAGATCTGCCTGACCTTCGGCAAACTGGGTTAGGAGGGTGCGGTGGGCTCCCTTAGTGCGCGTCGTATCGCTATCAAACCGAATCGAACGCAAGTTAGGAAACTGACGGGCTAATTCTTGTGTGACCCGCTGGGTGCCGCTACCGAAAAACTTAAAATAGGGAGAATCGCACTCAGGACACTTGGGCGGATGCAGTCGCGTGTAGTTGCAGTAATGGCACCGGAGTACCTGAGAAGCTTGCTCATGGGTATGGTGATAGGCCAAGGAGACATCGCAGTTGGGACAGTTGATGACATAGCCACAACTCCGGCAAGACACAAAGGTACTATGGCCCCGTCGATGGATGAACAAAATACCCTGCTGTCCTCGCTCTGCCATTTGCAGTAAGGCAGCTTCCAGCGTGCGGCTAAAAATTGAGTAATTGCCCTGCTGGATTTCCTGGCGCATGTCCACGACTTCAATCGGTGGCATGGGGCGGGATTCGACGCGCTCAGGGAGGGAGAGGAAGAGGGATTTTGGATTTTGGATTTTAGATTTTGGATTTTGGATTAAGAACTCTCCTCCACTCTCATTCCCTTTCCCGCCGACCTTGACCCAGGCTTCTAAGGAAGGGGTTGCGGAACCTAACACCAAAGGACATTCCTCCAGTTCGGCTCGCCATTGAGCGATCGCCCGTGCATGGTAACAGGGAGCGGGTTGATCTTGTTTAAAACTAGAGTCGTGTTCTTCGTCCAGGACGATTAGCCCTAGGTTGGGGAGGGGAGCAAAGATGGCAGAACGGGTACCAATCACTACTTGGGGTTTGGGAGTGAGCATTTGTCGCCAGGTATCGTAGCGTTCCCCATCGGAGAGGGCACTGTGGTAGACGCAAACCTTACTGCCAAAACGGGCACGGAAGCGATCGGTGAGTTGGGGAGTCAGCCCAATTTCTGGGACGAGGACGAGGGCAGATTTACCTTGCTGCAAAATGGGGGCGATCGCTTGCAAGTACACCTCGGTTTTACCGGAACCCGTGACTCCGTGCAGAAGCACCTGATGGAATCCAGACAAGGAATGCAGCACTGCCAAAACTTGAGCCTGAGCGGGGGTAAGGAGTTTGGGGGAATCTGCTCGGAGAGCCTGTCCTAATTCAGCTCGGAGCACTTCCCGTGGCTCAATCAGCAGGTAGCCCTTTTTCTCTAGGGCTTTGAGGGTAGGGGAACTGGTTCGGCAAGTCTGGAGCAACTCGCTGAGCCAACCATCCCCGCCTTGACGCTTCAGCACTTCTAAGACCTCTTGTTGCCGAGGGGTGAGGTCAGCATCTAGGGAGGAAGCAGCGGTGAGGGTGACGGCTTGTCTGAGCTTGGGACGCGCTGCGGTGGGCGGTTCTAGATAGCTCTCGATCCACCCGCGTTGTAACAATTCCCGTAAGCCTCGGTTTGCCGCTGCGGCAGGGACACTAACTTGCTGCTTGAGATACTGCCAGGTATAGTCTCCAGTTTTGCTAGCCTGCAAATAGTGCAAGATTTGACGGGCTGAGGAGTTGAGGCTAGCCAACTCAATTTCCTGTTGAATGGGATCGGGGGATTGGATTAACTTGATCCGTCGCTGCGATCGCCCCAATAATCCCGGTGGTAAGGCAACTCGAATTACCTGCATCAAGGGGGTGTAGTAGTAATCGGCCACCCGCAACAGCAATGTCCAGTATTGGGGTAAGAAAAATCCGCTGCTGATTACCTCTTCAATGTCTCGGATTAAGGCAGGGTTGAGGTCAGGGGGTAAGGTGTTGAGGAGGCGAATTGCGATCGCCCCCATCTGTTGCGATCCAAAGGGTACCGAAAGAATATCCCCTGGCTGTACATCCAATTCCGGTGGCAACCGATAGGTAAACAGCCCTTGCACCCCTGGACAATCGACCAACACTTCAATCCATTGGGGGCGATTATCCCCAATTTGATAGGGTGAAGCAGATTCAGCCAATTTGAGAGCAGACGGCTCAAGACCCGAAGAGGACATAGTGTAGTTTCTTATGGTTGTACCCTACATAGTCTCCTTCAGTAAAATTCATCAAGCACGCCATGACAAATATTAATCCAGCCGCCCCGCTTTTACTCTGACATACACTATTCTGCTGACCTGAATTTGTCTTCTAGGACTCTGTTTCTACTAGAAAATTGCTATAGGTTTTCCTTGCTGGACACTTCAGTGTCCTAGGTCTACAAGAACAAGTGAGGAAAACTAGCATGAGTGGTCTTGGTGGATTAAATAAGTCTCCCGATGGGGTAGTCATTGGTCTAGTGCAGCTACAGCTTCCTATTGTGGTGACACCCGATGACTTGGCAGCCCAGACCCAACGCATTTGTGATTTGGTGGCAAAGGCACGGCGGAACATGCCTACGATGGACTTGGTGGTGTTTCCTGAATACGCCCTCCACGGTTTGTCGATGGATACCAATCC
>JAYKHH010000394.1:0-8427 GCA_035285265.1 Leptolyngbyaceae cyanobacterium
ATTCTTATAGGAAGAGTCTTGAGAACAGGAGTACTAAAGAAACTCCTATATAGAACATATGTTCTATTTGAGATAAAGTCAAATTTAATTCCAGATCACTTAAGGAAGGATTCGGTTAATTAGCCCCGGACACCTTCAGACTTAGAAGCTGTTTGAAACGTCTCTACTCCCCTGCATCTGACCCCTTTTAGCTCCCTTTTGGCCCTGGTTCTGGGGGACTTGGAATCCGATCTCCCCCCAGAATTGGGGGGTGGGGGGCTAGGAAGGCTATCGGAATGTAGATCAGGACTTCTCAAACAAGTTCTGAGGATTACAAATTAAATAATCGGGCGATCTCTATCGACGCTCTATAGACCTAGGCGAAGCCTGATCGCAGATTCACCTGTTGACCTAGATTCAACGTCAGTTCGATGAAAGGGCTATCGAATTCACGTAGATTCAGCTATGACAAGTGATTGAATGCTCATTCCTAAGTGCTGTTTACTCACTCACAGATCCCCTGCCATCCAACCCAATTGCAGTTTCAATCTGGATCAGATTTGTGGCGACGGGGATGGTGGCGATCGCCCCTACGGGCTTGCTGATAGTACCATCGTCGCCACTCTGCGGAACTACGAATGGCGATCCAGAGTAACAACAGAGCAATCAATCCACCTTCACGGGGTGCATCAAAGGCAAAGAAGACTAAAGCAATACATAAAAAATCCTGAAGTAGGGTTGCCCATAACGGTAAACCCCGCAATTTATAAAACCAACCTGCTTGGACTAATTGCAGGACTAAGGCTAATAATCCTCCTACAATGCCCAAGAGATTCACGAGCCAGGAAGGAAGTCCGGTTGCTTCAGCGACGGCCATTCCCATCAAGGCTCCAATCAGGGGGCTACAGAATAACTCAACGATTTGGAGAATCCGCTGACCCAGCAGATGAGTGGCAGCAAATACCTCAAATAAAGACCAGCTTACTAACACGCCCAATACCACCGGGGGATGAATCCGTCCGATCACAGGCATCGTAGACCAGAGAAACTCTCCTTGTAGCAGGCCAATCACCAATAGCGGCAGGGCAATTCTCATTCCTACGGCGGCAGAAGCGGAAAGTGCAGCTAGAAGTTCAAGCATGGTAAGCGTAGAGGCTAAACGAGAGTCTATCCCTTGTCCATTTGAGGGCGGGCAGGTTTCTACTTGAGTCAACCAGTTGCTCCAACCAGTTGCCCGTCGTAATCAGGAATTCTTGAGGATTGCTAGAGGATTGTCTTCACTCACAGGAACTGCTGCATTCTAACCTCAATCTGTTTTTTCTGACCTTAGCGTAACGTAGAGCGATGGGTTACTTAGTCACGGATGAACATTTAATCGTTCACCCTAGTAGATGTCGGCGGCCATCAACCGACCCTGGGTAGGGACATGGCAGTGCCATGTCCTCCTGAAGAATCGTGGGTCGATTCACGCCCAGGACTACCAGTAGTTCACCAAAGGAATTTTGCCCAGTTACTCCAATTCAAAAGAACCAATTTGTAGGTTTTTGCAGGGTCTCCGACCCTGCAAAAACTGCTTGGCAGACTACTAGCAATTCCTGAGAGCAGTTATGCCCTCAAAGCTTGCACCAGGTTAGGATTGAGAAACAGTCTTCACCAATCTGAATCTGTGGAAGATTTATCCTTCAGCTTTCCGATTTTCTGAATTAGCCCATGATACCCAATTCACCGGATTCGTCTACGATGCCCGCAGAGAACCTCCAAGGGGTGATCGAGCGACTGACCTATCACTCGGAGGAATCGGGTTACTCGGTGGCACGGTTGAAAGCTCCCAGAAGCAAAGAACTGATTACTGTAGTGGGAAGTTTTGCCAATATTCAAGCGGGTCAAACCCTGCAACTTCAAGGCTTCTGGAAAGATCATCCCAAGTTTGGGCCGCAGTTTCAGGTGACCCAATATCGAGAAACTAAGCCAGCCACCCTGACCGGGATGGAAAAATATATTGGCAGTGGGCTGATTAAGGGCGTTGGCCCTGTCACCGCTAAACGGATTGTGGCGCACTTTGGGTTAGAGACTATCGACGTAATTGAGAACCAGATTGAGCGCTTGAGCGAGGTGCCAGGGATTGCCAAGAAACGGATTAAGTTAATCCAAGCTGCCTGGGAAAGCCAAAAATCTATTAAAGAGGTGATGCTGTTTCTTCAAGAACATGGTGTTTCTACTACCTATGCGGTCAAGATTTTTAAGCAGTATGGGCAGGATGCGATCGCCAAGGTCAGCGAAAACCCCTATCAACTCGCCGATGAGGTCTATGGAATTGGGTTTGTGACGGCGGATGCGATCGCCCGTAACCTGGGAATCACCCCTGACTCAGAATTTCGTTATCGCAGTGGCATCCTGCATATGTTGGGGGAAGCGTCTGAGGAGGGTCATTGCTTTTTGCCCCAAGATGAGTTGACCAAACGAGTCGTCGAGCGTCTAGCGGTGCCTGAATACCAACCCCAGGCGGATAAGGTAGTGGCACTCACGACCCAAATGGCGTTGGCAGAACAACTGGTGATGCAGGGTGGCTCTGGGGATCATAAAGGGCAGTTCATTTGCTATAAACCTCCGTTTTTCCATGCCGAACAAACCTTGGCGGAGCGGTTGCAGCAACTTTTGTGCCGCAAAGTCAGTGTGGATTTGCCCCGTGTCCAAAAGTGGATTGATACCTTTGTTCAAAAAACAGGACTGGAACTTTCCGAGCAACAGCGGCAAGCGGTGGAAATGGCAGCCACTCAGCGGGTGCTCGTCCTCACGGGCGGCCCCGGTTGCGGTAAAACTTTTACGACGCGCACGATCGTCGCCCTTTGGAAGGCGATGGGTAAATCTATTGCCTTGGCTTCTCCCACGGGGCGGGCTGCCCAACGCTTGAGTGAAATGGCTCGACAGGAAGCGAAGACCCTGCACCGTTTGCTGGATTTTGATCCAAAAACCGTTGGTTTTAGACGAGATCACCAAAATCCCATTCCGGCCCAAGCGATTGTAATTGATGAAGCCTCGATGCTGGATTTATTTCTGGCAAACTCCTTAGTTAAAGCAGTGGCGTTAGATGCTCAGCTTTTACTGGTGGGGGATGTGGATCAACTGCCCAGTGTTGGCCCCGGCAATATCCTGCGAGACTTAATTGCCTCCGAGCAGGTGCCCGTCGTCCGGCTGACCCAAGTGTTTCGCCAAGCCCAAGCCAGCCAGATTGTCAGCAATGCCCACGCCATCAATCAAGGTCAAAAACCCAAGCTGGAAACGGTGTCCAACAATCCCCAGTCCGACTGTCTATGGTTGGGTGCGGCAGAACCAGAGCAGGGAGTACAGGCAATTCGAGATTTGGTGACCCATCTGATTCCGCAACTGGGCTACGATCCCGCACGGGATGTGCAAATCCTAGCCCCGAGGAGTCGGGGAGAAATTGGGACCCGCAATCTCAATAGTATTGTGCAGCAACTCGTGAATCCTCCCCAGGCGGGCAAGGCAGAAATTGCTAGGGGTGGGATGACGTTGCGGGTGGGCGATCGCATCATCCAACAGGTTAACGACTATAACCGAGAAGTGTTTAACGGGGACTTGGGGGTGATTACGGGGATTGATCCAGAAGAACAGGAGGTGATAGTGCAGTTCGGCGATCGCCCCGTCAACTATGACTATGCAGATTTAAACGAAATCACCTTGGCGTGGGCCATTACCGTTCACAAAGCCCAAGGAAGCGAGTATCCCGTGGTGATTCTGCCGATTTATATGCAGCATTATCTGATGCTGAGCCGTAACTTGCTCTATACCGGACTGACCCGTGCTCAGCAGTTAGCAATTTTGGTAGGGCCGTATAAGGCGATCGCCCTTGCTATCAATCAAGTGAAGGATCAAGGACGATACACCTTATTGCACCAGCGTTTGCTGCGGGTTGCCACGGGTTTATAGAGGGTTTCCCTGCTGTGAACTGTGGGAGTCGAGCCGTATTTCGCCCCCCTAGCCCCCCAATGCTGGGGGGAACCGGAACTTCAAAGTCCCCCAGGATTGGTGGACAGAATTGGGGGATGGAGGGGGCATGTGGATTTGATGCATGTCCCAGAGCGAGTTTAATTGAACTGATGGGATCCCAAACTCAACTGGTGCCCAGAACAGACTTCATTGTGGATTTCAAGGAGTTGCCTGCATCTTTTAAGGTTTGAACGATTGGTTGCTGGGTATGCAAGAAAACTCGAGCACAGTTACGACCGGGCATCCCAGAGATCGACCCACCGGGATGGGTACCTGCTCCCGTCAGAAAAAGATTTTCAATCGGAGTTTTGTAGTTGGCTAACTCCGGCAAAGGACGGAAAAACACCATCTGATCCAGGGTCATATCGATGTGGTAGTGGTTGCCCTTCAAAAATCCGGTGCGTTCACTCAGTTCCGCTGGACTTTCCACCCGACGGGCAATTATAGCGTTTTTCACATTGGGAGCGTATTCCGCTAATTTATCGATAATGCGATCGCCGACTTGATTTTTCAGGGCCTCTGTCCAACCCGTTCCCTTCATTCCCGTGCCTTCAGCTCCAGCAATCTGGTAGGGAGCAAAAAATTCAATCCACATCGTATGCTTGCCCTCAGGAGCCATGGATGGGTCTAGAACGGTGGGCACCACCACATAGAGAGAAGGATCGACCGGAATTTTACCAATCATGGGATCACTGTGAGCTAGCTCAACTTGATCCACGGAATCTGAAATCAAGACAGAGCCAATCAGGTATTCATCTTGGTGCCCGTGGTGGATAAAGCGAGGAGGTTCAGAGAGGGCACAGTCCACCTTCAGAACACTGTCGTTGGTAATCGCAATCCGGCGATCGACGCGATCCCTTAATTTAGAGTCAGCCGCATCCACATCGCCACTGTCCATCAAGTGTAGGAACAGGCGCTTGGCATCAATATTGGAGATCACCCCTCGACTAGCCCGATACGCCCTGCCATTAGCGACTTGAACGCCTACCGCTCGACCATCCTCCACCAAAACCTTCTTGACGAGCTGATCGGTTAAGATTTCGCCCCCTAAATTGTCAATGAGATTGAGCAATGCTTTAGTCAATGCACCTGTACCGCCTTTAGGTCTTGCCATACCGGGGTTATGACGCATGGCCATCATAATCGCCCCCACGGAAATTGTTTTTTGAGAAGGAGGTGCGCCCATCTCTGCGGCTAACCTTGCCAGAGGTGCTTTAAGAAATTCGGAGTCAAACCACTCTTCTAAAATGTCCTGGGGACTGGAAAACATAGTGCGAACGAAATCCAGGGTTTTGTCTGGTGGGCCTAAAACTGATAGGAGATCTTTGAGTTTTGCCACGTCATAGTTGCCTGCCATATCCACTACTGATTTAGGCGGTGCATTGAAGACGGGAATCATCATGCCAATCACCCGCTGCCAGAAGTCTGTAAACTCGGCATACTTCTGAGCATCCCGTGGACTAAATCGGGCAATTTCGGCACAGGTTTGCTCTACGGAACGATGGGCGAGAAAGTATTTCCCGTCTGGGTGGGGGCAAAAAGTTACAGGGTCACAGAAGAGGTATTCCAGTCCATACTGAGCCAACCCTAATTCTTCCACCACAGGGCCGAGGTGAATAAATTCATGGTCGATCGCACACAAATTAAAGTTAAAGCCAGGAGCTTCCGTAGGCATAGCTTCTTCCGTCGTCGCGGCTCCCCCTGGAATGGATCGCTTTTCTAGGAGCAAAACGCTATAGCCAGCTTTGAGTAAATAAGCCGCGCAAACTAGCCCATTGTGACCTGCTCCGATAATCACCACATCATAATTTTCCATAAGCTCGGACGATGACCTTTTCAACTAAATTTTGTCTGGTTCTTCAGCACCTATTGTTAGAGTTTTAATGGAGTTTAATCTTGTTTGAATCATCATAAAAAAATAGATTTTTTCTTAAACTTTGCCGCACATTTCCTTCCAAAGGGAGATGAAAAAAAACCACTTTAATAGGAAATCTCCCATGGCAGGATAGCAATAGTCTAAGAACCTGTTTGAAAGCTATTTATTCGGTAGCAAGATGCTCTGATCCCCCTCAATCCCCCTTGCAAAAGGGGGAAGTGGAGAGCGCCCCCTTTACAAGGAGGGTAGGGGGATCGGTTCGGATTCAAGGATGGATGGAGGCATTTCAAACAGGTTTTAAGAACATCCGTAAATTTTCACCTTACAAAAACCACCCCATCCTCACAATTTCCTTAATCTTTTTCCTAGTATTGAAGATAGAGAAACTCCAAATTTCATCCATTATTTATTAGTTGTTTTAATTGCAGTAAAACCTTAAGCCAAAAGAGGTGAATGTCATGACATCCATGAACCTACTAGCGGTATTTAATCCTTTGGATTACTGGCGAAGCGGTTATGTTACAGTGCCTTGGCAGGCGATCGCCCAACAATTCCAAATTTCCCCAGAAGCACTAGTTCTGAGCGATCTGCGAGATCTGTCCCATACTCCCTTGCCTGTCCAGGTTGACCGCATTGATCCAGAAGATCCCTCCCGCGATACCTTGGTCTTTGCCTTGACAGAGCCGATTCCACCGGGAACAGAAGATCGGGTTGCCTCAGCTTTAGTGCGAGTAGACTCCGGCAAACTTCTCCCCCACGGCCCAGGGGAGCCTTGCTTAGAAGTCATCTATAGCCCAGAGGGTCAAGAACAGGGGGTTCGACTCTCTAACAATCGTTTGATTGCTTGGTTCAATCTGGTTCCTGATCCAGAGAATGGCCAGCGCAACTGGTTCGCGGGTGCAGCGACCAGTGTGCAGCTTGACCATCAGGAACTCCTAGATCCATTTCGGGCAGCTCAGGGAGAGTGGCTTGGGCAAGATCCAGAAAAACGGTGTATACAAATTGCTGAACTGCAACTACCGGGGCCACCCCATCCGATCAAAGCCCCTTACCATCCTGTTTATCTCCCGAATCATCCCTATCGGCTCGTTTCCCAGTCAGAGGGGCCAGTCCGGGCTGGCATTACCATTGCCTCAGCCCCCTTTGATTACATGGGGCCAGATCCAGCCACGGGCCAAAATCGTCATCTCGTCTGTGAACTTTACCGAGTGATTCATCTGTATGCGGGTGCTGATTATCTCGTGGAGGAACTCTTTGTAAAGGGCAAACCCAAAGCCCCGGAAGACATATTGGTAGGCCCTGAAGTTGTCAATCTTAGCTTTGCAGCCCACTATTTTTCCCACCTGCACTTGGGCGATCAACCCACGCTCTATCAACCTCCCCACGTCCTAGGGTGGTTTGCCTTTGGTTCTCCGACACCGCCCTATCCAGGCTATGGTTTTGCCACAGATTTACATGTGGATGCCGTTCACTATCCCTACCAGGGACAGGAAAACCATTTTGGGTGGGAGTTGCTCCCTGGTAAGGCCGCCACCTGTTTGCACCTGTTTATGCGAGGTCAACCCGAAGGCTTTGATTCCCAGACCGGTCGGCTGTGGTACGAAACCATTTATCAACCTCTAAAGGCTGAGATCTATGAGGAAACCCCCATTGCTGCAACTCAGAGCGTTCAAGTTCCCTGGGCTAGCGATCGCCCCCTGGTAGACGAAACCCTGCAGGAAGTCAGACTGATGAAATCAGTGCTAAATAACGCCATCGAACGAGCTAAGCAGGAAGGTGCCCAACACATCTATGCCATTGAAATGCGTGTAGGTGAAGCATCTGGGGTCGAGCCAGAGTCCCTGCAACAAGCCTTTGATACGGTGAAGCAAGGAACCATGGCAGAAATGGCGCATTTGGAAGTCGATGCGGTTCCCACCCTTTGCCATTGCATCCACTGTAATTTGGATTTTCAGCCCGTTGACATCCTCTGCCAATGCCCTCAATGCCATCAATCCGCTGAGATCATTCAGGGCAAGGAGTTTGAACTGGCCTCGTTAGCGGTGTCGTGATATCAGGTGTCAGGTGTCAGGAAACCTACCGCAATAATTTTGCGCTAGACGGGTGCGCTGACTTTAGCAACCACAAACTTGAGATAGCATCCTTCCGAGAGGGAGCATTGTGCATTTTGTGCGTTTCTTTCGGAAGGAACCGATTACACCATCCGCGATCATCCCTATGAGAAACATGATGTTATACCGTATCCTCATGAGGAAATTTCTCGCAGAATTATAGCTGGTTAGTTTTGTGAAGAATCACCCATTTGCTGGTGAAGTTGCTGGACTTCTTCAATGGACAAACCTGTTCCACGAGCAACAACTTCAACTGATAAACCATCTCGTAGAAAGTTGAGTGCGATCTCCCGTTGCTTCTCTGCTTTTCCCTCTGCCAGAATTGAACGATAAACGGTTGACTCCTGCATAATGTCTAAGGATTACGAGCGTCTCCCTGAAATGAGTGAAGCTGCCATATATGCCGTTATGACTCGTATTATGTTACGTCGTCTAGCCGTCTAAAGATTTACT
>JAYKHH010000395.1:0-3755 GCA_035285265.1 Leptolyngbyaceae cyanobacterium
AATGTGTTTGCGGTACTCATCCAGAGTGGTTGCTCCAATACAGCGCAATTCTCCCCGCGCCAGCATGGGTTTCAGCAGATTTCCGGCATCCATGGTGCCCTGACTCGCTCCGGCCCCCACGACGGTATGTAGCTCGTCTATAAATAAGACGATCTGACCATCGGAGTTGATCACTTCCTTGAGCACGGCCCGCAGACGGTCTTCAAATTCTCCCCGGTATTTAGCCCCAGCAATCAGCGATCCCATATCGAGGGAAATTAGGGTGCGGTTTTTGAGGGATTCGGGGACATCGCCATTAATGATGCGTTGGGCCAGTCCTTCAGCGATCGCCGTTTTACCAACTCCTGGTTCTCCAATCAGCACAGGGTTATTCTTGGTACGGCGAGAGAGCACCTGCACCACCCGACGAATTTCGTCGTCCCGTCCAATTACGGGGTCAAGTTTACCGGCTTTGGCTTGCTCGGTGAGATCACGACCATACTTTTCTAAGGCAGAGTAACGAGATTCCGGGGTTTGATCGGTCACCTTTTGACTGCCTCGCACGGCCTTGATGGCAACTTCGAGTTGGGCCGCATCCAGGTTGAGTCCTTTAGCTAAGCGACGACCGATGCGATCATCTTCTACAAAACCCAAAAGCAAATGCTCAACAGCAATAAACTGATCCTGCCATTTTTGGCGCAGAGCATCGGCTCGATCCAGCATTGTATCCAGACTACGACCGAGATAAAGCTGGCCGCTATCGTAGACCTTGGGCTGTCGCTTGGTAAACTCATCAAGCTGTTGCGCCATCTTAGCTAGATCTGCTCCAGCCCGCTCTAAGACTGAGTTAGCCAGCCCTTCCTGCTCTAGCAAAGCAATTCCTAGGTGCTCTATCTCTAGCTGTTGATGTTTATAGCGACGGGCTATATCTTGAGACTTAACAATGGCTTCCCAGGCTTTATCAGTAAATTTAGAGGCATCTGTAGGCTGCATTGCTTAAATATAAATTCCTATAAAATAGCGTGACTGGATGGCGTGACGGACAAGGGTTCTATGCTAATCCTAATCAGGAAAGCATGGTTCCGAGCGTGTCCTCAGCAATTGTTAGGATTAACGCCGCTGCTCTTAGCCCCTGTGGCCCTAAGACCGTCAAGGTCACTCCTTCTCCCATTTCCTATTGTCGCTTAACAATATTAGGTTATCGGTTCTCAATCGGATAGATTCAGGAGCAAAATCTGGGGGTTTTTGACGAAAATTGCCTACCTGGAGGGCGATCGCAGCTTAACTTAAACTCATCTCAGCAGTTGGGCCTCAGGCTTGGTGTGTTGGGGAGGCGCGATCATGAACGTCATTGCCCCATCCTAGGGCCAATCCCAAACATGGGAGCGATCGCGATTTTTCACACCTTGCCCTTGCGATCAGGTCAAAGGCTCCCTAACTCTGTTCATGGCTCTGATCCAAGGCCCAGTCCATCTGCCTAAGGATGCCCCGTAACATGGCCACCTCAGCATCAGAAAGGTAGGCCCGATTAAACAATCGCCTAAATTTTTCCATGCGGGCAGCAGTCGTATGGGGGTGCAGATAGCCAATTTTGAGCAGCAGGGTTTCTAGGTGTTGATAATAGCCCTCTAGGGTGTCTGCAGAGGCAGAGGGAAAGGGGGTAGGGGGAATCTCCCCGTGATTCTCCTCTTCGGGACTTTGAATTTTGGATTTTAGATTTTGGATTTTAGACCCTTCGACTGCGCTCAGGGCAGGTTTTGGATTGGGATCTTTGGTAGGGGTCATCCCCCCCTGGTTACCCACGCTTTGGTAGAGTTCATAGCAACAAACTGCAACGGCCTGAGCTAGATTCAAGGCAGGATAGGCAGGATGGGAGGGAATACAGACAAATCGTTGAGCGTAATTCAGTTCTTGATTACTGAGTCCCCGATCTTCAGGGCCAAATATCAACGCTGACTGTAGGGGGTAGGGAGATGCTTCTACCAGCCAAGGTAGCGCTAGAGCAGGAGGCTCTAAAATCGTGGTTAAACTTCGAGGACGAGCCGTGGTAGCGATCGCTCGCTGGCAACCCTGAAGCGCCTCCGGCAAACTCGTAACCTGTTTTGCAGCTTCCAACACATCCGCCGCATGAACGGCCATCTTACGAGCTTCTGGATCGAGGGGATCACAGTGGGGATTGACTAAGACGAGATGTGATAACCCCATATTTTTCATCACACGGGCGATCGAGCCCACATTTAGGGGGCCTGCTGGCTCCACCAGTACAATTCGGACGACCTCTAATCCACCTTCAGTCATGGCAGTAGCAATCAATATTTAGCGGATGCAAGCTTGCCATTAAACAGATCTCCATCAATTTTTTCAAGCCACTCCCAGATCCCAATTAGTGTAACAAGGTTCTTTAGTCTTCAAAAACCATCCTTTTACTGTCGTGGGGTTTTGGTCAGGAACCTTCTAGAATTGAAGATGAGTAGATATACATACAGGGATAAATGTCATGTCTGGTAGTGAGTCTCAACACCACAGCGACCTTTCAGATCGCGAACTGCAAGTGGTTGAATTAGTCGCAGTGGGCTTGACTAACCAGGAAATTGCGGAACAGCTCGCCATCAGTAAGCGGACTGTTGATAATCACATTAGTAATATTTTGACGAAAACAGCAACCGAGAATCGGGTAGAACTTTTACTATGGGCATTGCAGTGGGGGAAAGTCTGTGTGAATAATGTCAACTGCTGTGTGCTGCCCACGGTTGATGAGGAGAAATTGTCTTACCAGCCAACCGCTACCGTTGATTCTGATGCCCAATAACTCTACCTCGGCAATGCAAACAACTGGCGAAACGCAATTAAGCTATCAGATTTATTGCCCTGGGCTACCCTTGACGGTGTATCGAGAAGTCGCTGCCCATCTACGGCAAGTTCCAGGAGTAAAAACGGTCTTAAACGCTCAAACCTCCCAACAGTTTGATTACAACCAAAGTCAAATTGGGAGTCTCTGGATTCAATATGCAGAGAATATTGGGGCAGCATCTCGCCAACGGGTGGATCAGATTCTGGCCCATTATAGCGATCGCTACGGTTCCTGGCACTCCGATCCACCCCCTTCTAACTCCTCCGAACTGGCCTCATAGGCATCAGTTCCCATGAATCCAAAATCTGAAGAGGGCCACCACAGGGGGATGGCCCCTACCGTTTCTCCCAATCCAAAATCTAAAATCCAAAATCCAAAATTCTTTTCATGGGTATCATTCAAGCACTCCGGGGCACGCGGGATATTCTGCCCGAAGAGGTCAAGTATTGGCAACGAGTTGAAGCAACGGCCCGCGAGATTCTCGGCAAAGCCGCCTACCAAGAAATTCGTACGCCTATCTTTGAGCAGACGGATTTATTTGAGCGCGGCATTGGCGAAGCAACGGATGTCGTTGGCAAAGAGATGTACACCTTTAAGGATCGGGGCGATCGCTCGATTACCCTACGTCCAGAGGGCACTGCGGGTGCGGTCAGAGCCTTAATTGAACATAAACTGATGGCCCAAGGTGGGGTGCAGCGGCTCTGGTATACCGGCCCAATGTTTCGTTATGAACGCCCTCAAGCAGGACGGCAACGGCAGTTTCACCAGTTAGGGGTGGAAGTTTTAGGAAGTGCAGATCCCCGTGCCGATGCCGAAGTGATTGCGATCGCCACGGATATTCTGCAATCCCTAGGGCTAAAAAACCTAAACTTGCAACTTAATTCAGTCGGAACTCCGACCGATCGCCAAACCTATCGAGCTGCCT
>JAYKHH010000396.1:0-3656 GCA_035285265.1 Leptolyngbyaceae cyanobacterium
CAAATAATCTTCTAGGGGGATCGCCCGATCTGCATCATAGAAAAACTTGCCATCCGAGAGCCGTGCCCGAATTACCCGCTCGTTTCCTGCTGCAATAATATCCGCCTTGGCGGGATCGCCATTGGAAACCGTCATGAAATAGGGCAGTAGATTGGAAGATTGGGAACTGCTTCTCACAGGAAAATAGCGCTGGTGGCTGACCATTTCCGTGATGATCACCTCTGGAGGCAATTCGAGAAACTCTGGATCAAACTTCCCAACCACAATCGAAGGGGATTCCACCAGATTGGTCACTTCTGTCAGCAAATCTGAATAAACCTCTGCCCATCCTCCTACCTGCTCAGCCGCCTGCTCCACCTGAGTTTGGATGATATGGCGACGCTGGTGCGATCGCACCTCTACATAGGCCGTAGACAGAGCCGCTACATAGGTATTGGCGTGGGGAATGGTGATGGGTTCGGGATGTAAGACTCGGTGGCCTTGGGAAAGGCGATCGCTCTGAAGCACGGAGCTACCATTTTGCAGGGTGATCGGCAACACCGCATCATTTAACAAAGCAACCAACCAGCGAATTGGCCGAGGGAACCGTAGATCCCCATCGCCCCACCGCATAAATCGCTTCCCTTCCAGTCCAGTAATCCACGTCGGGATCAGTTCTGTGAGGACAACGGCGGTAGATTGTCCCAGGGTGGTTTTCTGAGCAAAGACAAAATCGCCTTTATCGGTAGCTCGAATTTCTAGGGCTTCTAACGCTACACCTTGCTTATTAGCAAAGCCCACAGCAGCGGGCGTGGGTTTGCCTTCTTTAAAAGCCGCTTGGGCCGGTGGGCCTTTGACCTCTTCGGTTTGATCGGGTTGCTGAGCCGGTAACCCTCGAATCAGCACGGCTAAACGACGGGGTGTCCCATAAATTTCAATGGACTCTGGCGTGAGGTGGCGATCGCTCAGGCTTTGGGGGATGCGTTGTTCCCATTGTTGGATGCCATCCCCCACAAAGCTGGCTGGCAATTCCTCAGTACCAACTTCCAGTAAAAACGTCAAAGCCTCTTGATTCATAGGATGTTAGGGGTTCTTCAGACTGTGATTTTGCCCGCCCTGCCGACTAGAATAGCTAACAAGCTGCTGGCAAACCTTGGACTCATTGTATTGATCTACAATTCTCTGATTCTACCCCGTTGGCTACGGATCTAAGCTGGGGCGTGGATCTTACCCAATTTCTCCACTAGAGGCGAGTCGCCCTAGACTTGAGTGGGAAGACTAGAACTAGAGCAGTATGAGCGCTACTCTATGTGTTGTACAAATTAAGAATTTGTAGGTACCGTGACAACTCCCCATCGGATTTCTCTCTTCCAGCGATCGCAACATTTTGCTTGGATCGCGGCTCTATCCCGTAGGATCCTGCTATTGTTCAGACGTTTCAGGTCTAACAAATTTGCCCCATTACTGGCGATTAGTTGTGTCATTGGTGTAATTGCTTGGGCGTCTCCAGGAATGGCGCTGCAATACCGGATTACTCCTAGCAATCCTCGGTTAGGAGATACTCTATCGATCTCCCTGCGGCTCGATCCTTCTACTCCTCCGAGTTCCCCTGACATCCAGGTGGGACAGAAAACCTATCCGGCATTTCCAGTGGGTGAGAACCAATTTCGGGCGTTTGTGCCGACCAGTCCCCTAGATCGCCCCGGCAAGCTACAACTTCAAATCACAGGGGGTGGAGAAACGAGGAGTCTCGCCGTCACCCTTAAAAATCGTAAATTTCCAACTCAAAGCATTTGGCTTCCTCCGGGTAAGGGAAACGATGGTACGGATTATGAATTTGATCGGGTGGATGCGTTCAAAAAACTAGTCACACCCGAAAAACTTTGGCAAGGTGCCTTACTTCGCCCCAATCAAGGCGAAGTGACAGCGGGTTATGGAATTCGCCGTTACTATAATGGGGTATTTGCCAAAGACTACTATCATCGGGGTATAGATTATGGTGGAGCGACAGGTTCTCCGGTCGTGGCTCCAGCCGCTGGACGAGTTGCATTAGTAGGACGGGAGGCCAAGGGCTTTAAAATTCACGGCAATACAGTTGGCATTGATCACGGACAAGGGGTAGAAACAATATTTCTGCATTTAAGCCGAATTGATGTGAAAGAAGGAGACATGGTGCGAGCAGGTCAAGTTGTAGGTGCAGTGGGTGCAACTGGGGCAGTGACAGGCCCCCATTTACACTGGGGATTTTATGTCCATGGGGTCTCCGTTGATCCACAACCTTGGCGATCCAGTGCCATTGAATAAGTTTCTGCTGTAAGCTAATGAAGATTGTTCGGGCAAGTTAAGTTGAAAATTTGATTACGTAGATTTTGATTGCTTAGATTTTAGGTGTAGTGAGTACAGAGGCGACATGAGTATTGAGAAGATTGTAGAACAGGCATTACAGGACGGTTACTTAACGCCTGCCATGGAAGCCGAAGTTGGGCGGATTTGTGACACTGCCTCAGAACTTTCCATTGAAGAGTACATGGCACTGGATCGCCTGATGGGGTCACTGCTGACGGGTGAAGTTGTTGCAGTTCCTCGTAAACAATTCATCAATGTCATGGAAGAATTGGTTTTAACAGAGTCAATTTCGCGAGTAGCGGAAATTGAAGCCACAAGCGACTTCACCCTCGACTTGGGAGATATTGCTGCCTACGCCTTGAATCGGCTTCCCCCGCTCTAGGCCACCACTGAAGAAGGAGCCAGTTATCAGCGCAACCGCGCCAAGGATGAATTAGGCACCTTGATTGCTCAACAAGTGAGTGATGCGATCGCCCACAACATGAACCGTCCAGAATTCTTCCCCGAACGACAAGCCATCAGCAAAACAGGGGGTGGAGATGATGTGTTGAACCAAGTCAGCACACTACTGCAATCCTATGCACCGAAATTTGAGTCGCAATCAGGGAGTGAATCTTAGAAATTAGGTGTCAGGTTTCGGGTGTCAGGGGTCAGGGGCTAGGTGAATGACGTAGTGTCCAGAAGATTGTCCTAGTTAGCACCTACCCCCCCCACTCCCTTGGGAGTGAGGGGTTTCTCTTCTTGTATTGGGGAACAGGGTACTGAAAACCTAGAAACCCTAGTAAAGCTAATCCCTAATCCCATATATCGATTTAACTTTAATCCCTGACACCTGGCACCTGACACCTGGCACCTGGCACCTGCTCTACAATCTCACCGTCACAGGAGTTCCAATCACCACCTGACTGTAGAGCTGAATGATGTCCTGATTTCGCATTCGTAGGCAACCATGGGAGATGGCTGTCCCAATCAAGTGATCCTGGTTGGTGCCATGAAACCCGATGTGATTGTGTTTATCTGACCAGAAGCCGATCCATCGCACCCCTAAAGGACTATCAGGGCCAGCGGGGAAGATTTGTCCGGTGATCGGGTGCTTCCAGTGGGGATCTAACTGCATTTGCGTTACCTTAAAGTTCCCGGTTGGAGTCTCCCAACCAGCCTGCCCAATTGCAATCGGGTAACTAACCTGTAACTTGGCTCGTTGAAAAAGGTAAACGCGGCGATCGCTCAAATCTACGACCAAATGCGATTCAGGTACAGTGGCATGGGAGGACTGCACCAGGGATGCCATTTCAGTAGAACCCTGAACTTTGAGCACTGAAGGAGTCGAA
>JAYKHH010000397.1:0-3247 GCA_035285265.1 Leptolyngbyaceae cyanobacterium
AAGGGAAGAACTGCCGTGGGACTGGCAGGAAGAGAAGTGGGGGAAGGCGCACATGCTGCCAAAAGCACGATAGAAGCTAGGGTCAACCCAGACCCTAGGATTTTTGTAATTCGAGAATTAAAATCAAGCACTTGCATTAGGTGTATATGAGTATTCAGGTGTCCACGGAACAGGGCAACAGGGCTGGAAAATGCCTGATTCAGTAGCGTCCTTAAAGTCCATCAATAAGGTAGTTTACAGCCTATGAGTGTTGGCACCGCTGATTTGAGCATGGGCAGGGATTATATGAACGATCCCAAACCATGGGCCATGTAGCTCCGTTGTGCTGCAGTTTGCCAACAGTTTTCATTGAGATATGAAACATAACTGCTACTTTGGATTGACCTGATATTGCGATTAGCACATGATTTAGACGGGCATATCTTCCAATGGAAATACTTTCTTGAACAGATAGGCTACCAATCATGAAGTTGTGAATTGTTTGAACCCTGATTTTATTTCCTCAGGGCTGATTCACTGGGAAATAATAACCTTGAGAAGCTGATTGCTTCGTTTGACTGGGAGTCTGCATGACTAGAAGGAAAATGTAGAAATGAGGCTTTCATGTATTGTCTTTTTTCATACATAAGCCCTGCGATTTGATTTCCTTGAGTTTAGAAATTTGTGTGAGGAATGGGTGATGTATTATTTTCTGCGAATTTGTTTGTTGACCAGTGCAGTGGCGTTAGGAACTACATTAGTTACCTGGGATAGGGCGATCGCTCAACAAGTTACTGGTGTTTCTAGTCTTGAGCAAACTGGCCAACCCGCCACCCCTGAAACTAATTTCAGCGCCAGACCTCTAAGTAGCAAGGCCAATCCAAAGGTAAGTCACCTCAGCCAAGTCACCTCTGTTTCTCAACTGTCTGATGTGCAACCCACAGACTGGGCATTTCAAGCTTTGCAGTCCTTGGTCGAACGTTACGGCGTGATTGCAGGCTATCCCGATGTTCAGTTTCGCGGCAGTCGTGCCCTCACCCGCTATGAATTTGCGGCAGGGTTAAACGCGGCTCTAGACCGCGTCAATGAGTTAATTGCAGCAGGCACGGCTGGTTTAGTCACTAAAGAAGATCTGGAAACTCTAAAAAAGCTGCAGGAAGATTTCTCAGCAGAACTGGCAACTCTGCGAGGGCGCGTCGATGCCCTCGAGTCTCGAACCGCTCAACTCGAAACCAATCAGTTTTCTACAACTACAAAGCTAAATGGTTTTGCTTGGTTTAATGTCACAGGTGCCTTTGCGGGTGGTTCAATTTTGGCAGAAGGATTTGAATCTCGTGGCTTTGGAGCCTTGCGAGATCCAGCGACTGGCTTTACCCAACCTCTAACACGCAGAGTAGACAATAATCCCAACACTACTTTTAGCACCCTAGCTTGGCTAAATTTGGAGACATCCTTTACAGGTCGAGATGCCTTAATTACCACTCTGGCAGTAGGAAATGGAGACTCGCCTCCTAATGTATTTGGTTCTGCGGGCTCCTTCAATAATTACCCAGTTCCCTTCACTGATCAGACTCCTGGCCCTAACAAAGGATTAGCAGAAGTTATTCTGCTAGAATCCTACTATCGTTTCCCCGTCAGCGATTCTCTACAATTTGTCGTCGGACCACAGGTCAACTACTACAGCTTCTTTGACTTCAACCGCTTTACTCTCTTCTTCAACGGTGCTAGTAGCTATAGCTCGATTGAGAATCCCTTGTTTGCCAATATTAAGCGAGGCGCTGGCGCACTTGCTCTGTGGTCGATCAGCGATCAATTCAAGCTGAATGTGGGCTACTTAGCTCAAAACACCGAGTTTTTACCTGCTCCGTTCCGCACAGCCACTAATCCTAGTCAGGGCTTATTTGGGGGTACCAACTCGGCGATCGCAGAGTTAACCTACTCTCCCACCCGTGACGCGAGTATTCGCATCAGCTACGGTCGCTCTAACATAGAACGGAATCCGGCTGGGCAAGTTCAGACTCTACTATCCCTCCATGGAGTAGCAGATGACGGCCCTGGTGGATCTCCTCAAGGAGGGTTGGGAAATGCTACGGTGGATGTATTTTCAGTGAACTTCGATTGGCAAATTAGCTCTGCTTTTGGGATTTTTGGACGTTATAACTACGCCATCAACCATCTATTCCCAACTTCTGGTGTACCCAATGCTGATGTCTCGGCGCAAGCGTTTCAAATTGGTACAGCCTTCCCAGATTTAGGTAAGCGTGGTGCGATGGGAACCCTGTCTTTTGTGATGCCCTTTAGCGTAACTGCTGGTCGTGAATATCTGGTATCTGGTGGAGGAAATGGAGCTAGCCAATACAATCTTGAACTTACTTACTTCTACCCACTGACTTATAACATTGCCATTGTCCCAGCCTTCTACGCTATCTTTAATCCCAACAATTTCTCAAGTAACCCACCTATCTACGTGGGTAATCTAAGAACTCAGTTTCGTTTCTAACTCAGGTTAACGTGAATTCGATAAACCTATTTTGCGTGCGCTTCGCGCACGCAAAATAGGTTTATTAGGAAGATTGTGCTCCGCGAAACCCTCCTAATAGACCTTTCGTCAAACTGACTTCAGGTTAGCAAATCGCCTGAAAAGTTAGGGTATAAACAGCCAAACGCACCCGTTCTTATAAATTAAGGAAAGGCGCATTTGAGAGGTAATCACCCTACGCCCGACTTAATTTAATTGCCACAATCACATCGTTATAGTCTTTGTCCCCGCCCATTGGCAGATCCTCAAACCCAAAGATGTTATTTCCTAGCAGACGAATGTGATCTGTATTACCAGGGTTGGCTCCCAAGAATGGAAAGTAAACGGCTGGATCATTCGCAGGATTGCTATCCAAAATTGCATCCGGCCTTCCATTAGCAATGATAAAGGGTACAAAAATAGAACCTGCCTCAAACGTGCCAGTATACGTTGCTGTGCCTTGGTTATTAACGGTAAGGTCAATGCCAGCTACACGAGAGCTAACGGCTGCTTGGATATAGCCAACCTGTCCCGGCGTGAGCACAGCCCCGGTTAGAGGATCAGTAATGGCCCCATCAGGATTGTTGACCCGATAGAACCCAACATAGTTGTTGAATGCTGCTTCTCGGTTAACTGCAAAATCAGCTTTGACCTGACCCGTAATATCCCGTAAATCAAGGACTTCTCCTTGGGGTTTTCCTTGCAGACCTGTACCCAAAGCTAAGAGATCATTTGTTGACTGAAGCTGAA
>JAYKHH010000398.1:0-6032 GCA_035285265.1 Leptolyngbyaceae cyanobacterium
AGCCTATGGCAACACGGCAACCTTAGCGCAGGCGATCGCACGAGGGCTTACCAAGGCCGGGGTTGGGGTTGAATCTATTAACTGTGAGGTGGCAGAACCGGCTGAAATTCAGGCAGCAATTGAAAAGTGTGCTGGGTTTATTATTGGTTCCCCAACCTTGGGCGGTCATGCGCCGACGCCGATCCAGACGGCTCTAGGGGTGGTGCTGTCTACGGCAACCAAGGGTAAGTTAGCTGGAGTATTTGGCTCCTTTGGTTGGAGTGGAGAGGCGATCGATTTAATTGAAGGCAAGTTGAAGGATGCAGGCTATACCTTTGGCTTTGAGGCAATTCGGGTCAAGTTTAAGCCCACGGAAGTAACTCTGAAGTTTTGTGAGGAAGCGGGCACGGATTTTGCCCAAGCGCTGAAGAAGGCTAAAAAGGTACGGGAGCCGCGTCAACCTGCCAGCGCGATCGAGCAAGCCGTGGGGCGATTAGTGGGGTCTTTGTGTGTGGTCACGTCTCAGCAGGGAGATGTGAGTAGTGCCATGCTGGCTTCCTGGGTGTCTCAAGCGACGTTTACTCCTCCCGGTTTAACGATCGCCGTTGCTAAGGAACGAGCAGTGGAATCGCTCATGTATTCTGGAGCGCAATTTGCCTTGAATATCTTGGCGGATGGTAATCATCTTGGATTGATGAAACACTTCCTGAAGCCCTTTAGCCCTGGTGAAGATCGCTTTGCCAATGTAGCAACTCAGGTGGCTGAGAATGGGGTGTTAGTGCTGACGGATGCCCTTGCCTATTTAGAATGTCGGGTAGAAAGCCGCATGGAATGTGGCGACCATTGGCTAGTCTACGCTGTAGTAGAGCGAGGCCAAGTGTTAACGCCCAATGCGATCACGGCAGTCCACCATCGCAAGTCAGGGACTCATTATTAGCGGGTTATAAAAATTTAACTCGTTCTTTAGTTCAATGAGCTCAGAACGGCAACTGTTCTGCGAGGGCACCCAGGGTGCTGTCGCCCCAACCGGATCATGTGATTACAGACCGACTGGGAAGCATGGCTGGAGCGACATCAACTGGGGGATTTGAAAAAAGCAGATCCGATTTAAGAACCGTGGACAAGAAGCGCAATTTTCCTTAGCCACCGCCGCTAAAAATATTGACCCGACCATAGCCCAGGAATTGCCCCAAACTCTGTTGCCCCGCAGGGTATGCCGTCACACCAAATAAATAAGCCCCTCCCAGATCAGGATTTCTCTGGGCTGGCAGGGAAACTGTTACCGTTTCACCGGGCTGCACAGGCGGGTCAAAGGCTACGGTTACCTCCTCAGCATCAGGAGCTTGCGGCCCACCAATCGCAGCTAAGGGTACCGCAGGCCCGCCATAAAAACTGTCACCTCTAAAAGCAGTACTGCGCTCCACATCAAAGGAGATTAAATCCGGATTCTCAGCTTGAGTTACCTTGACCGCTCCCAAGGGTGCTCCAGCATCCTCAGGGACCTGTAGGGTGAATTGATAGATTCCCGGTAACTCAGTTGACATTGAGCTAGTGGCAGAGCGAATCAATTCAGGGGGACTGTCAAAGAAGGTTTGTCCATCGAGAACCTGCCCTGCAAGGGTGGGTAAGGTGATCGCAGAAGGTAGCATTAAGCCCAATGCTAAGGCACTTGCAGTTAAAAAGCGATTCTTTGCTAAAAAATGTTTTGGTTTTAGTTTTAGTTTTAAATGGGTGATTTTTCCAGACATTTGATTAACTCCAAAACGAACTTGGCACCCCTCAAATTCTTGATCAAACCTCTGGTATACCGAAGCAGTGGTTAGGCAGCCTACCCAGAATCGATGCTTAAGCCAAGACCTGAAGGGGACTCTCTTACTCTGATAGTCTGATTTTGGAATTGATTAATCTATCTCTGGACTACTTTTGATACAAGACTGCATCCAAGAGGGTAGCCGCGCCATACCTTACCGGATCTGTGCAGGGAAGCCCCGTTTCAGCTTGGGTGGTGGCGATCGCGGTCTGCGCTGCAACCTCATCTAAATGAGCCGTATTCAGGGCGATCGCTGCCACGGGCACCTCTGCAAAGGCTCCAGCCGCCCTTGCCACCATTTCGTACATCTGAATCACTTCCGTCAGGGGTGGAATCGGTACATGGGCAAAGTTGCGAATATGGGTCTGCCCGATCCGATGCACCAAAATCAGATGGGTGGGTTGAGTGCCCCGGAGCAAAGGCAGGGTGGCAGTTGAGGCAGGATTCAGAAGGGAACCCTGTCCCTCTACGTGCAAAATATCCTGGTTTTGCCCCAGGCTGAGAACGGCTTGCTCCACTGCACCGGACGCAAAATCTACCCGCACCGCATCCAAAGGAATCCCCGGATTGCCCAACATCAGCCCGGTCTGTCCCGTCGCGACAAACTGGGAACGCAAGCCAAGCTGTCGAGCCACTCGATGCATTTCCAAACTGGTAGACATCTTGCCAATCGACATATCTGTACCCACGGTCAAAACCCGCAGGCACGATAGCAGCCTTGCTTGACCACTGCCTACCTTTAAGCCAGTGGGCTCCCGTCGCACATCCCAAATCCATTGGCCCTCGCGTAGGAGCACCGTTAAATCGGGGTGGGTTGCCATCGCGGTATGCAAACCGTTGACGATACAAACGCCAGCAGCAACGGCCTGTTTAATTTCCTGCCACCAGGCTTCCGGCAATGCGCCACCGGAAGGGGCAATTCCGATGATCAGTACATCGGGTTGGTAGGCTAGGGAGGCTGCCACCGATGCTACAATTGGCACATCGCGGGAAATTCCTGTTAATTGGGCTAAGGAGTCTCCCGCTGATTCTTGGTCAATAACTGCCACAATCTCTGCGTCACTGTAGCGTAAGACTGCTAGACCCGTCTTACCCTGCACCCCCCGCAGACCTTGATGCAGCAGAATTGCAACTCGATGGTCAGGTTTTAAATACACCACGTTCTAATCACGCACGTTCTACTCGCGGTTCGTGTCACAGACCCATTCTGGCTGGAGCTATTCTGGAATGTATCGTCCAGTTTCAGCTTAGCTGGGCTGTACATTCCAGCAGCAGCTTTTGATTGATGAGGGCATAGGGTTGAATTTTGAGGGCTTGGTTAAAGGCGTGAATTGCTTCTCGATAGTTTCCAAGGGCAGCATGACAAAGACCTAAACCATGCAGTGCCCCAAAATGAATTGGGTTCAGCTTGAGGACTTCCTGACAGTCCTTGAGGGATTTTTTATATTGCCCTTGGGTGTAGTAAAGCACGGCGCGACGATTCCAAGCTTCCGCAAAATCCGGTTGATCGCGAATGAGGTCGGTCAGGGCTAACTCAGCTTGGATGATCTCTCCAGCCTCCAAGAGTTCCTGCGATCGCCGCAAAATCTCTAATCCATAGGCACCTTTTTGCTGAAACCATAGGCTCCAGAATTGTTCTGTAGCCCGATCTCGAACCGATGCATTGGGGTCTTTTAAGTCTTCAAGCAACGAATTAATAGAAGGTTGATCCATAAAATTCTGGAGGGCTAAATCTGAAGTTAGAGGTCTACTGACCAACCCCTAGGAGCGATCGCGCAGTTCGGTGTTGAGTTTCTCAACATCACTTTTGAGGAGAACGGTGATCTGACCGGTATAGCTCTTACCTTCTGAGGATTGAGCAATTTCTAGCCAATAAGCATAGCGTTGCCCCACCCGCAGTTCTCCCTGGATATTGGCCAATAGCGGTTCAGCTTTGTTACGAGCTTGACTCAGGGTGGCTTGGGTTGGATAGGCATAGACCACATTGCCCTGGGCATAATCTTGATAGATGTCTGGGCTGTAGATCATTCGCAGAGATTCTTCGAGGCGCTCGCGAGTCACACCATTGATCATGTCAAACAAGGAGAATTTCTCGCTGCGGATCATGCCAGCATTGCGAGGAGGGGCAACCTTACCGGGAGGCAGCACAGAAGCCTGAAAAGTAAATCGCTGAGCTGCCGTATCACTCTTCCGGACTAGCAGCTTTTCGCCACTAGAAGGGCGAAGGGTGGGGTGGCCTTGAATCCAGGCCGCAACTGCCTCGGTGGTTTGCCCTGGTAATGCATGGGCACGACTGACATCGACACTGAATGCGGTACCCACACCTAGTAAGGTGCCTAGAGAGAGAAATAATCCAAATCTGATGCTGCCCACGGAATACCTCCTAAATTAAGCTCTCAAGTCTATCCCAGAAATTCGTGACCCTAGCAGTTCTCATAGATTGAGACAGTGCATTTTATCACCCTACGGGTTGCTTTAGTATTGACGCAGTTTTTACAGATTTGAGCCAATTGTGTTCAATTTTTAATACAAACAAATTTACTGTTGTAGGGGCGCAAGCATTGCGCCCTCTTTTACACTGACGAAGAGGGCACAAGCGTTGCGCCCCTAACACGATCGCGGCCACTTCTGTTCTAAAAATACCCTAGGAATTGCTCCCTGGCTCGATCGCTACCTTAATCACCTGCCGTTGTCTCATGGCTTGAAAGACGGACTCCAAGTCATGGAGGGGTTGATGTCCACTGATCAACAATTCAAACGGAATCGTGCGACTGGCTAGCAGTTCTAGGGCAGCGCGGACATAGGTAGGAGTGTTATGAAAGACTCCTTTCAGGGTAAGTTCGCTATAGTGTAGCTGTTCCGTATTCACGGTGATCGTGGTATCCCGTGGACAGCCGCCAAAAAGGTTGACCGTGGCACCGGGACGCGCACAGGCGATCGCACTTTCCCAGACTGCAGGTACCCCCGTTGCCTCAATCACGACATCGGCACCGAGACCATCGGTTAAGTCTTTGACTACAGCGGGTAAATCTTCCAGATGGTGATAGTTAAAGGTTTGCACTGCCCCTAACTGTGTCCCGATCTTTAAGCGATCGTCACTGCCGCCAAATAAAAAGACCTGAACGGATTGCTGCACTAGAGCCGCTACAAACATCAACCCGATCGCCCCATCTCCTAACACTACGACGCGATCGCCGGGTTGGATATTCGAGCGAGCTACGCCATGCAGGACACAAGCGAGGGGTTCCGTCATCGCGGCCAAAGCTGCGGGCAACCCCTCCGGAATCGGCAACAAATTATGCTGCACAATCGCTGCCGGAACCTTGAGGTACTCGGCAAAGGTGCCATTGTTAAAGGTGAGGTGGGCACAAAGAGAATACTCGTGCTTTTTGCAGAAAAAACAGTTCATGCAGGGGGCGGAATTGTTGGCAACCACACGGTCACCGACCTGCCATCCGGTCACACCTGATCCGAGGGCCACAATCTGTCCGGCCACCTCATGACCAAACAAGGTGGGCAGTTGCAGCATCTTGGCATGACCACCCCGCCGCCATACCTTGAGGTCGGTGCCACAGGTGGTCGCCACAGAAACTTGAATCACCACCTCTCCCGCCCCTGGAGTCGGGTCTGGCACTGTTTCCAGGCGTAAATCTTCTTGACCGTAAAGTAAAGCTGCTAACACAACAAGGTGACGAAAACCCAGAACCCACCTATTCTACAGTTAGCTTGGATTTACAGCCATGTTCTTGTAGACCTCCGCCCCTGCTAGGATTCAGGGAATAGTTAAACCCTGTCAGGATTGTTAACCCTTCATGCCCTCTGGTCGCACCCACGATCGCATTACCCTTTGGAGCCTCCCGTGGGTGGGGGGAGCCACCTTGGTCATCACCCAAAGTAGCCGCCTCACCTTGATCGTAGCGGGGGGATTTTTGTTGGGTGGGCTGATGTTTGGCCCTGATTTAGATATTTATTCGCGCCAGTACCAACGCTGGGGTTGGTTGAAGTGGATTTGGTTGCCCTACCGCAAGTTACTCAAACATCGTTCGTTTTGGTCCCATGGGTTTGTAGTGGGCACAACCCTGAGGTTGCTGTACTTTACCGCTTGCGTAGGGCTAGCAGTGGCAACTGGGTTTGGAGTCACCCAGTTGCTCCTGGGACTCATTTATCCAGAGGCACAGGCAACCGTAGACTGGCCAGCGCTACTCTTGAAGGTGCAGCAGGGATTTCAGCAATATCCGATCGA
>JAYKHH010000399.1:0-3061 GCA_035285265.1 Leptolyngbyaceae cyanobacterium
AGCGATGCGATTCCTGACCAGTGGCTACAACCAGTCCTTAGAGGAGTTGGTGAATGGGGCCATCTTTGATGAAGGTCATAATGAGATGGTGCTGGTGCGAGACATCAGTGTCTTTAGCCTGTGTGAACATCACATGCTGCCATTTATGGGGAGAGCGCACGTTGCTTATATCCCCAATCAAAAAGTGGTGGGCCTCAGCAAACTAGCCCGGATTGTAGAAATGTATTCCCGACGGTTGCAGGTACAGGAACGGTTAACTCGTCAAATTGCAGAAGCTGTCCAGGAAATTCTAGAACCCAAGGGGGTTGCTGTAGTTCTAGAAGCGAGTCACATGTGTATGGTGATGCGGGGAGTTCAAAAACCAGGATCTTGGACGGTGACCAGTGCCATGGTGGGGGTTTTCCAAGATGATCACAAGACCCGTGAAGAGTATCTGAACTTAATTCGCCACCAACCCGCATTCTTCTCGTAGGGGTGAGATGCACTGTCCCCGTGCTTGCCCCTAGGGTAGACACGGGAACACAGTTCACGTTTAGACGCCAGTTCAGGGGATGCCACAACTATTTTAGGCTGCTTGGCTCAGCCTAAAATAGTTGTGGCATTCAAATGTTGAGCTTGGAGGTTGAATGGAGTGGTCTTCTCCACCCCTAGAACTTAGGTTATTAGCCAACGAAGTTCATGTTTGGCGAGTCAAGTTAGATCAACTGATTGAGCAGGTGCCCTTACTTGAACCCCTCCTGTCTACAGAAGAGCAGGTGAGAGCCAAGCGATTTCGCTTTGACCTACATCGTTCTCGCTTTATCGTCAGTCGAGGGTATCTACGGAAGATATTGGCTTGTTACCTCAACCTCCAACCCGACCAGATTACCTTTGGCTACCGTGCCCGTGGCAAACCCTTTTTGGCAATGAGCACAGAGATCTCGTTTAATGTGTCTCATTCCGCAGGGCTAGCCCTATACGCGATCGCCCCCCATCGACAGGTGGGGATTGATGTAGAACAGGTGCGGGCGATCGCCGCCACTGAAATTGCCAACCGCTTCTTTGCCCCCTCGGAACAGGCTACTCTGCAAAGCCAAGCCCCCGATCAGCAACAAGCCACTTTCTTTCGCTACTGGACTTGTAAAGAAGCGTATCTCAAAGCCACAGGCGAGGGACTGGCACAGGCGTTGGATCAGATTGAAATTTCCCTAAACTTGGAAGCACCTGCCCAACTGCTCAAGATTGCTGGAGACCCCCAGATCGCCAAGCAATGGGCGATTCAGGAACTAATTCCCGATGCTGGTTATGTAGGGGCGATCGCGGTAGAGGGAACGGATTGGCATCCTGTATTTTGGGACGGTTCAGGATTAGGGGGGACTTGAATTGTCTATTCCTCTCCGAACAAAAAGTGCGATAAAACAGCAAGCAATGTCAAGAGTCGTAATTTAGGTAGTAAGAGGAAATCAGGGGTGCCAGAGCGCGATCACCATCTCGATGGTGGGCTTTAAACAATCACCCAGGGATTTGACGAGGCCAAAAATGCTGACCGGGTATGGTTTAAGATTGTCTGCCGGATCTGATCTGATCTGATCGACCGTTGGGAGAGGCGGGATGCACTGCCGCGTTGATTCGGCCTGCAAAAACCTGGAAGTTCAAAAGCTAGGGCTGAGGAACACTGCCTTTCAAGAGTTTGCTAAGCTTGGTTTTATTCTGCAAAAGTTTGACTTTACCCTTGAGGTCAATTCTGGCAATAAAGGGAGCCTGATTGCCTTGAACGAATTTCTCTAATCGGCTAATCCCTTCTACCAAAATTGCTGCCATTTCCTCACCTGTGAAATTTCCAGAGGTAAGGATGAATACCTTGGCATTGGCAGCTGCGATCGCCCTCAATTCTAAAAAGTTACTATTGAGCCCAAAGTCTTTGGTAATCACTACCCACCCTCGCTGACTAACTTCAGGGAGCCATTCTGTATCCAGCGCATCAATTGAAAAGTGGTCAATATGGGCTTCTACGGTTGCCCCTGCCGATCTCATGGCTTCAGGTACAATTTTTTGACTTACACAATGGTCAATAAAAAACGTGATCGGTTGATGCTTCTTGCTCACGCTGCATGAGATAGGGAAAGTTCAAATCGGATTGCGTCATGCACTTGGAGCCGTTCACAACCAAAATCATCGGCGATAGATTCAGGGGATTCTCCTGCTTGATAGCGTTCCACGATCGCTCGTGTGGGAATTCTGGTACCGACCACAACCGGACGACCAAAGGCAATTCTGGGGTCAATCGAGACGCTTCTGGGTTCGTCTTTTGGTTCGTCAGCGGGGGATGAACGGGTTGTGGGGAAGAGTCGGGTGGCAATACCTTGCTCATTCCACTCCACACGGGTCAACAAGTGTTTCAAGACATCTCGCAGGGTGAGTTGCCCATCTTGAGAGACGCTGACCAGTCGCCCGACGGATTCCACAAATAGGTTCACCCCATCGGTTTGAAACTCAACACGGGCAAGGGGATGGGGCATCCCAAATTGTTGGTCTAGGTAGTCTAATGCATTCCGAACCTTGTCTAGCCGAACGCCATGAATTTTTCGGATCGACCGCAATACATGGGCTTCTACTAGGTTAGTGAAGGAAATCTGCGGTAGGTCAGGGTCAGGACGTTGGATGAGGGGTTGAAAGTACTGCTGACCTTCTTTGACGGGATAGTAGCGCCCTTTCAGCCATGAACGCAGCGTGCCGAATGGGATACGCAAATACCGGGCCGCATCCGTCATGGGATACGCCGGGGTATTGTAGAGATCGTCCTCCCACTGCACCATTGACCACTCAAAAATATCATCTTTAAGATAACATGACCGGATTGAACAGCCGATGTGGGAAAGTTGAGGGCGTGGTGGGGTGAAAGCCGCGATTGAAGTCCAGAATCCCATAACTGAGATCTAACCCTGAGACAGGGATGTTGAGGCGCTAGAGCGAGATCGCTTGATGATTTGCCGTTGCCAATGTTCGTCAGTCTGGACATGGTTTGCTCTCACCCACTTCCCCACCTGGGTTGACCAATCTGTAATCGGGTCAGTATCCAGGT
>JAYKHH010000400.1:0-10306 GCA_035285265.1 Leptolyngbyaceae cyanobacterium
TGGCTCCGGTAGAATTGCCATTAATTGTCCAGGGCGCTTTGGTGAATACGCTGATTAGTAGCCGTACGGCTAAGGAGTACCACAAAGTTGCCAATGGTGCGGTGGAGTCGGAGAGTCTGCGATCGCCGGAAATCAAACCCGGCACCCTCAAAGCTGACGAAATTTTGGCAGCCCTAGGAACCGGACTTTACCTGTCTAACCTGCATTACTTGAACTGGAGCGATCGCCCCACGGGACGGATTACGGGAATGACGCGCTATGCTTGCTTTTGGGTGGAACATGGCGAAATTGTGGCCCCGATTGAAAATCTGCGTTTTGATGACAGCTTGTATCGATTCTGGGGCGATCGCTTAATGGCACTGAGCAATTTTCAAGTTTTCATCCCAGAGGTCGGCACCTATGGTGGTCGAGAACCTGGAGGTATGTTAGTTCCAGGGGCTTTGGTGGAAGATTTTACCTATACCCTATGAGCGGCAAGGAATACTATGTCTGAGCAGCGCATTACCATTTCTCTCTCTACTCTGCTGTGGATTGTGGGGATGACCCTGCTACTCATCCTGCTGTGGCAACTCCGCAGCCTCGTCATTACGTTTATGGTGGCGGTGATTTTGGCATCGGCGCTTGCCCCCATTGTCGATGGGGCAGAGCGATTGCGAGTTCCCCGCTGGCTAGGGGTCATTTTGGTCTATCTCAGCTTCGTGGGCGGGTTAACCGGAGGCATCTTTCTGATTGGCCCCACGGTGCTCGATCAGATCCAAGGCTTAATCACGCAACTTCCCATTTATTTAAACCATTTGGTGGACTTGACTGAGAACTTAATTGGCAAGTTAAGTGAAACTCAAGCTGCCTTAATTCGCCAATCCTTAGATATCCAATCCTTAAATGCCTGGGCGATTCGGTCAGGGCAGCAACTGGTGCTACGTTCCTACAGTGTGACACGAGGGATTCTGGGGGGGGTCTTTAGCGTGATTCTGACGCTATTGATTTCGGGTTACATGGTGGCGGATAGTCAGACTTTAATTAAGGGCTTGGTGCGTTTGTTTCCCCAACCGTGGGATGAACGACTGTCCGAGCAAGTGGAACCCGTCAGCCAGCGCATGGGGGGATACCTGCGGGGACGAATTTTGGTGTCAGTGATCCTAGGGGTCGCTACCACAGCAGGTTTGAGTTTGGTTGGTTTGCCCCAATTTGCGATCGGCCTGGGGGTGATTGCCGGGGTGACGAATTTAATCCCGTTTGTTGGCCCCTTCCTCGGTGCTTTTCCGGCATTGCTGGTCGCCCTTGGACAGGGGGGCTGGACTTTTGGATGGGTGTTGCTGCTCTTCCTAATCCTGCAAAATTTAGAGACCTATGTGCTGGATCCCCTGCTGGCAGGGGCGGCGGCAGGGGTACATCCCCTCTATCAACTCCTAGCCGTTTTAGGGGGTGCCCAAGTGTTAGGGATTATTGGCGCGTTGGTGGTGCCCCCTTGGGTGGCTGGCATTGCCGCTCTGGTCGAGAATCTCTACTTAAAACCTAAACTCAGTGCCGAAAGAAAAGCAGCCCGAACCCAAACCAAACTTCCCTCTACCTCTCTATCCGTTCCTTGAAGCAGCTAGCTTGGCGATCGCACGGGATAGCACACCCTAGGGCAGGAAGGTAGATACCAATAATTCAGATTGGGGCGATCGCTGGAGTAATTGACTTTCCCAATAGACATCGCGGAGGGCTTGAATGATTCCGTTGAGAAAAGACTAATACCTAAACCCTTGAGTTAGCATCCATATTAAGATGCCAAGAATCGGTTCCACAGGCGGCAACGGATATTCCGTTAAATCGATCGCTACTGTTTGTCCGTCCAACTGCAAAAACTTCCAAGCTGTACCACTGGTGACAGCTCCAAAAACTTTGGGTATCACCATCCCATTGGCATCATTAAATTGTTGAGCTGCAATCATTTCTGCAATACATTGCCCTAACCCTCCATTTAAGTTCTCCTTCTTAGCTTCCACAATCACCACGGCTGGTGCTTCAATTTCTAATTGAGTGGGCGATCGACTGATCAAAAAATCACAAACTCCATTCAACCCCAAAGCAGGATCAACCGTGAAGTCCTCCCCAGAAAATAAACTAACCTGACGATTTAATAACCGTCGGACTGCCGTTAATACTGGGTTAATAATCCACTCAGAGCGCGCCTTTTCACTCCCCCGCGCTAAGACCAACGGTAACCCTTCCGCTAATTCCTGAGCCAACAACACATCCGGTTCTGTGGGCGGAATTTCTGGCAAAAACCTTCCACCTTCTTCAATCGTGATGGCAAATTGCTGCCGTACCTTGCGAAGCGTAAACTCACTGTAGGGCATGATTACGGTTGACCTCCCATACCGATAATATAAATGGAACTACTGGTTTGAGGTGGAATTTTTTTTCACACTCTTGAAAAATATAATGCAGGCTGCCTAGCAATGCGGGTGGATCACCCAAGGAATAAACCTTGGATTCAAAGACTTGACCGCTAGGATCGAGCTTGTAAAATACCCAACTTTGGGCATTGGTGATAATTCCCAACACATCAATTTCTTTTCCGATCTGGCGATTTCCCCACTGACAGGCTTGCATTTCTACCAGACATTGGGCTAATCCCCGCTCGAAGTCATCCTTTTTGGCTTCCACAATGCAAACCAAGGGCGCTTCTAAATAGTCTTTTTTCTGGGCAATCAAGTAGTCCGCATTCCCAATCAGCGTATCGCTTTCTGACCAGGCACCTTTCCAAATCTTGAGTTGGTTGATGCCTTCCATGGCTTCTTCACAGAAGGCACCAATGAGCAATTTCTTGGATTCTTCGTAGCTTCGTAGGTCAAAATGTCTTTGCAGGCGTTCCAATCGGGTCTTAAAGAAATCACTCGGCAGGATCGGCTGACTGGCAAATTCCCAAGGGGGCAAGGTGATAATCCCTAGCTGTTTATAGGCTTCAGCCAGACTAAAGCTAGAGGAGTTTTTCTTTTTAGACCTTGGTATTTTTACTGCCTTCATAGTTTAGCTTCCCTCTGACTCTATGGCTCCAAAATCTAAATTTTGCTGCCCATGGCTCAATCCTAGGTCGGGCTACCCGTGAATGACCTTGACTTGAATGTTGTTCCTCGCCCACCTATGGTTGGCAAGAACTGTTTCTATGGGGATGCCTCTCATCTTTTATTGTGGCTGAATTGCCTCACCGCAATGCAGAGGAATAGGCGATGATATTCGGTGGAGGGTTGTTGGGGTTACCGGCTCAGACTCCAGGCTGTACCATGCATTATTTATGATTTCGGGTCTTTATACCTTGGCAGAACTACAAACAGCGATCGCTACCACACCGGAGCATTGGCGGCCTCTAGTATTCACCAATGGCTGTTTTGACCTCATCCATGCGGGGCATGTCCGGTACTTACAAGCTGCGAAATCCTTGGGTCAAGCCCTTGTCGTCGGTTTAAATAGTGATACATCCGTGCAGAGGATCAAGCCTCAAACTCCAGGGCTTCCCGCTCGACCGATTGTATCCGAGGCTCAACGAGCAGAAGTTTTAGCGGCTCTCAAGCCTGTAGACGGCGTTGTGATCTTTACTGAAATGACGGCAAGCGGTTTGGTTGCAGCCCTCCAGCCTGATATTTATGTGAAGGGCGGAGACTATACCCTAGGGACGCTGCCCGAAGCATCCATTGTTCAGATCTATGGAGGACAGGTTCAACTCGTTAAGATTGAACTACCCACCTCTACCAGCTCTTTAATTCAAAAGATTTTATGCTCTGCCAGAAGTGAACCCTTGTAATTTCCACTGCCTCTTAGGCAAATAGTCCTATCTCTGCCTGAGTCCAAGCACCAGCTTTTTCATAGACGAGCAATTACAACTGGAAATGAGTAGTTTTACAGAGTTTATCCCTTCTTATTCGCCTCCAAGTGGGCCTCAGAATACCGTGCTGCTACAAACCGATCGCAAAATTGATTACACCCCCTTACAACAGCTTCTAATGGAACAGAATTTCCAAGCTGCTGACCAACTGACTTTGCAGAAACTGTGTGAACTGGCGGGGACTGCTGCGGTTCAACGAAAATGGCTGTATTTTACAGAAATCGCTGACTTCCCGATCACAGACTTGCAAACCATTAATCAACTCTGGTTGGCTTATTCCGATCACAAGTTTGGCTTCTCGGTTCAGCGGGAAATCTGGTTAGGGGTTGGCAAAAACGGGGATAAGTTCTGGCCTAAAATTGGCTGGAAAACCGAAAATAACTGGACTCGCTACCCTCAAGAATTTACCTGGGATCTCACCGCACCGAAGGGGCATTTACCCCTTTCTAATCAGTTGCGGGGGGTGCGAGTTATTTCATCCCTCCTCTCCCATCCTGCATGGGTCACTCCCAGCTCTGTGAAGGAATGATCGCAGGTTTCGTAGGGGTAGATGTTTTGGGGAAATCGATCGATTAAGTCTTATGGGTCAGTCTTATTGGCTTACCTAGAGGCGATCGCAGAGGATTGTCTCGGCAAAACCAGATTGAGCGTGCCCAGTATGGTAAATTAATCCACCCCCAACGAATAAGTTTCAAGCCCCTAATCAACCCTTCACCCGTGGTTTGACTGATTTGCTAGAGCTGCAAAGACGGTTTTATCGCCAATATCAGGTGGGATCGGCTGAAAGGCTTTGCGGAGGGCAAAGATCAGGAACAGAACGGCGACGATCGCGGCTAGACGCTGCTCCAACATCGGTGAACTGACCCCGATGAGGTGTCCCAAAATTAAGAGGGGCAGCAGTGGGGTCAGGAGCTTAGTTTCTAGCCGATTGAAACAAAATGCTTCCTTCACAAAGATTCCGGTTAAGGCCGCGAAGGTAAAGCCAATGCCAAATAGGGCCGCAGGTTGGGTATAAACTGTCAAGGCGAAGGGTAGGGGGCTAAGCAAGATGATCAGAAGACCGGCCACAGTCCCGATCGCCCAAAAAATCTGCAAAACGCGATGCAACACGGCCATATAGATATGAATGGTGACCAAGCTGACCCCCAGCGCGAGACAGAATAGGGCATACAGGGGCGTTAAGGCTTGTAAAACCAGGGGATTCTGCCCCTGCCACAGCACGAGTCCAGTGCCCACGGCAAAACTGAGGGCGGCAACCATTAACCCAGCCCGATAAATCATCACACTTTGGCGATCGCTAGCCGTAATCGTAAACTCTCCAAACTGACCCTGGTAGATGATGGACTCAGGTTGTTGTAAGACATTCATGGTCTTGGCTCCTGTGAGGGGGTATGGTTAATGAGTTCTAAACGCCCTATGGGTTTGCATCTGCTTATAGATTAGCTCTTGAAAAGCGTCAATCTGGTCATAGTCTGGGGTGTAGTAAAGATTTAAGTTGCCTCGGTCTGTATCTTCCCAAAAGGTAGGGCTAGAGTTTTTAAGGCGATCGCAGGTTAACTCAATACCTCGACGAAATGTTTTCTCACCTAAAAACTCTAGATCATCCAGTAAGTCAGCAATAATCCGTTCTACAAAACTAATTAAGCCTGATCGCAGATAAAAGAGCCCCAGACCAATTTGTAAGACCCGTACCCCATTATTAACCACTTGGGCGCGATCTAAATCCCCTTCAATATCAGGAGGGCTGTCAATCTGCAACATCTCATTTAAGAATTCCCCTTGAATTTCCAAAGTCCAATTCTGTTGATAAGCTAGGATCAGAATTCGCTTCATTTCTGCTGCAAAGACATCCACAATAAAGTACATAGAGGGACTGGTTCGTCCATATTTAAATATTTCTGTTCCGTAGAGCCTCAGGTACCGAAAGCTACGCTTTGAATGTTGGATTTTCCCATATTTGACCAGATTTTCAATAAAGTTTCGGTAATGAAACGCTAAATTGTATAGATGGCGAGCCTCATTGTTTTTAACTCCATGCTTCAAGGCAAACCTCAGCATCGTGTTAAAACGAATAATAATAATATCTAAGAGTTGATCGTCCCTTAACCTTAAAGCTGTGAAAGCAATACGATTCATCTCTGAGCCACAGAGGGAGGCCAAGTCAAATTCTTGCCGTTCCAGCAGCTTTACATAGGTGTTTCCCAGAAGACGAAAGCATTTCTGTTCATAAAATGTAGAGGTCTCCTCCATGACATCAAATTGACTGATCATTGTCTTGAAAGAAATGTCAGATCGAACGCTGGTGCTCACCTTAAAGAATTGAGGATTGATTAGGGGTTTGATAATCACATATTCCTGAACTAGGATGCCCATACTTTGAATAATTCTTGCTTCTGCTTCCTTGAGGGAAATAGACTCCAACAAGTTATCTAATTGGTTCAGAGACTTAAACAATTCGGCTTGTTTTTCTTCAACAAAGCCATTGACCTTAAAGAAGTCATAGGTGCGTTTATGAGCTAATGAATTAAGCTGATCTAGGTGATTATTAAAGATTTTATTGATGACCACGCTGGGTTGCGTACACCTAAGAATATAAAAAGTATAGGGGAAGGACAAAAACAGGGAAACTGGCAGAAGCACATAAAGATTTAAGATAACGCTGGAAATACGGATGGTTTCTGGTTCTCCATGGATTTGAATGAACACATTGTGAGCACTGGAGATCACCAAAAACCAAATGTAAAACAAGCTAATCCAATCTTGCATGTATAGATCAATTAACTTGGGAATATTCTGAGATGCAATTGAGATAACAACAATGAGAGTTCCAAGGGTTAAAGCTAAAATCGCCAGCCAAGTTTCTGGCTGAAACCCTGTGTCTAGCATGTTAGATGGGTTGTGGAAAGTCATCCTGACCAAGTCAGGAGGAAATAGACTTGAGGGGGTAAACAAGTAATGATGGAAAATTATATCAGTGCTAAAAATCCCTGTTAGAATAACTAAAAAAGCAACTAGGGAACGATGTCTAGAAGGAAAGATAGAGATCTGATAAATCAAATAAAGCAGCTTCAACTTCAGCTTCACAACACAATTACCCGTACGATTAATAGGTGCTTTTGTCTTTATCTACAGCTATTCTCTTTAGATGATGAGATTTGTAGCTATGGAGCTAGACAGGAGGATGCGGATTTATGATCAATCCTGGGATGGGACTGTTCTTGCACGGGACTCCAGAAACTTGTAAAGTGCCCGTTCCATGCCGGAATCCTTAGAGGATCCGTATATTAAGTATGTAGAGCATCTTGGAGATCCTTACCAGATCTTCCTAAATTATCCTTGTCGTACCCTCAGAACCATCATTCTATGACCTTGCCCCTCTATCAACAAATCCAGCAATTTTACGACAGTTCCTCTGGCCTGTGGGAACAGATTTGGGGTGAGCACATGCACCACGGTTACTATGGTGCCGCTGGTGACCAGCCCAAGGAGCGGCGGCAGGCCCAAATTGACCTGATTGAAGAATTGCTCCAATGGGCGGAGGTGCAGCAGCCTCAAGCCATTCTTGACGTTGGCTGTGGGATTGGTGGTAGCTCTTTGTACCTAGCACAAAAGTTTAATGCGGCAGTCACCGGGATTACCCTCAGCCCCGTGCAAGCATCCAGGGCCACGGAACGAGCCAAGGAGGCAGGGATCGAGCCAGTCTCAGATTTCCGGCGCTTCCCTCGCCCCCAGGCTCAATTTCAGGTGGCCGATGCCCTGAATCTGCCTTTTGGCGATCGCTCCTTCGATTTGGTTTGGTCGTTAGAGAGTGGCGAACACATGCCAGATAAGGTTCAGTTTCTGGAGGAGTGTTATCGTGTCCTCAAGCCAGGGGGAACCTTCCTGATGGCAACCTGGTGTCATCGGCCTACCCAACCCTATGCAGCCCCCTTAACGCAGGAGGAGCAACAGCACCTAGCCGAGATTTATCGGGTGTATTGCTTACCTTACGTGATCTCGTTGCCGGAGTATGCGGCGATCGCACGTGGGGCTTATTCTACGAATCCTCAGGCATTTGGCTTTCAAAATATCCGCACCGTGGATTGGTCTACCGCCGTCGCGCCCTTCTGGGATGATGTAATTGGCTCGGCATTCAATCCAGTCGCCCTCTGGGGTCTGCTCGCCTCTGGTTGGACCACCATTCAAGCGGCACTTTCCCTAGGACTGATGCGTGATGGGTATCGACGGGGTTTGATTCAGTTTGGGATTTTGTGTGGGACTAAGAATTGAGTTGCCGATTGCGCCCAAAGGAAGAGAGAAAAAGAAAAAAGCAGGACTTACGCAGTTGGGGATTGTTGCAGGGCTTCAGCCCTGCAACAATCCCTAAAACCCCTATTAAGCCGTGGGAATTGCGTAAGCCCTAAGGGTAAAGGACTACAAGGTCTACGCAGCCGAACCGACAACCCGAAAACCGATGCGGCTGCTGCGGGAGGCTAGCGCATGGCGACCGCGATACGCAGAACGGCAGTGCCACGGAAAACTGAGCCACGAACCACCCCGCAGCAACTTCCAACTTTTATCATTAGATGACCAGGGAGTAGATCCGTTTTGCTTCAGTGCCTCTGGTTTATTCCCATAACTGTCATGCCAGTCATCGTCACACCACTCCCACACATTCCCATGCAGGTCGTATAAGCCCCAAGCATTGGGTTGCTTTTGTCCGACCGGATGGGTTTTACGATCCGAATTATTCGTATACCAAGCATAATCTCCCAGGTAATTCTCATTATCCCCAAAGCAATAGCACTCCGTACTTCCGGCACGGCAAGCATATTCCCATTCGGCTTCCGTCGGCAGTCGGTACGTCCGTCCCGTTTGCTGATTTAACTTCTGGCAAAAGGCTTGGGCATCCTGCCAGGAAACCTGACCTACCGGATTATTGGGTTGCCCCTGAAATTTGGCAGGGTTGCTACCCATCACTGCCTGATACTGGGCTTGGGTAATCGGGTATTTGCCCATGTAGAAAGCTGGCACCTGCACTGGATGGAGAGGTTTTTCAGTATCATAATCATTCGACCCCATCACAAAGCTCCCTGCCGCAATCGATACCATTTCCAGTATCTCCCCATTCGCCAATCGTTCCTGATAGTTCCCTGCGGGTAGGATCAGAGATTGAGGCTGAACGGGTTGAATTGGAGGTTGGGGCTGCAATAGATCGTTTAAGCATGGATCGGCATTGGGGGACAGACTTCGATTCTCCAAACTGTCTAAAACCTGTTTCGCCGTCCACCGTTGCCGCCACTCACGCTGAAGACACCCTTGGATGATCGGCTCAAACTCCGCAGGCAAGGGCGGTAACTGTAAAGCACCGTTCATCACCCGTTTCATTAATTCCGTCGGATCATGAAACCGATAGGGCAATTCCCCAGTCAGTAGAACCACCGCCATAATCCCCAACGACCAGATATCCCAAGCCGGGGCTACCTTGCCATCAAACGCTTCCGGTGGCATAAATGGAATCGTGGCAATCGGGTTCGTGGTTTGGGCATAGCTCTGAACATTGAGATCTCGTACCAGCCCAAAATCAGAGATTTTCCAGACATTCTTGACCTGTAGAACATTGCCCGGCTTTAAGTCTCGGTGTACCTGACGTTTCTCCTGATGGAGATGATCTAAGGCTGTTGCAACTTGTACAATAATTTGCCGAACTGCATTTCCCGACAACGTTTTCCCCTGCAGTTGGTTTTCCAAGGTAGAATCTGCCAGTTCCATGGCCAGATACAAGAACGTCCCATTCATCACTGAACATTCACCCACCACAAAACAACGGATGAAGTGGGGGTGATCCAGATTCGTCGCAGCGATCAATTCCTTCAGTTGCTGGTTTGGATTTCCTGCAGGAGGGATAATCTTGATGGCAAGTTGGCGCAGGACTGTGTTTCGCACCACTTCCTTGGCCCGAAATACAGCACCAAACCCTCCCGTACCCAACAATTTCTCCAGATGGTACTTGCCCTCAATCACCTGACCTGTCAGCATTCCATATAAAAATGCATTAGGATTCATCGCCCCTGACCTCCGTGTCGCAACCCCATGACTCGTACCTGAGAATAGAAGCTTTCCAGGCTTCCTCCCAATACAGCAGGCATTTTATCTATGTCTAGAATATTGGCTACAGTCTAACAGCTTGTCTTTTGGATCAGAAATAGGAACGAATGGAATCTAGTAGACTCCGGCATCGGTCTGACAACCATTAGAATTGCCTGATTTCTTGGTTCCCCCCCTTGGCTTTAGCGCAGCGGCGCGACAGCGCGGGGGACTAAGGGGGTATGTCGGGGTGTTTCGGCCTTGGGGTTACCCCTCCCTAGCCCTCCCCTTGCAAAGGGGAGGGGACAAGAATTCCACCGTGACTTATTGTAGCTAGATTCATGCCTACGTCTACTAGCTGGAAATTCG
>JAYKHH010000401.1:0-2959 GCA_035285265.1 Leptolyngbyaceae cyanobacterium
AACGAACCAGCGATGCTAAGTAAATTACCTTCAATTTCCCTTGCCCTAGGCGTATTCGGAGCTACTCTTCTATCCTCTGTGATGCCCGTTCAGGCGGCTTCATTTATTCGAGGTTTCGAGCTATACGATACTGGGGATGGAACTTTTGAAGAGCTGAGTTTTGAGGAGTTGAGGGTTTCAGCATTTGAGGAACCCACTGGCTCCACTACGCCTGAGACTTCTAATGGGAATTATGATCTTTCCGGGCAATTCACCAATGATCAACTTCGGGTTGAGATTGATGATAATACTGCGGGTGCTATCACGTTTAGCTTCACCAACAATGTTGGCATCAAGTCTTCTGTTAAACAAATTTACTTCGGAAGAAAAGCCAAGTTTGAAGAGTTGTTTGATTTAACCCCATTCAATCTCACCGAAATTGGAACAGATTTTGGAACCGATAGTGCCAAGCCTGGAACCATACCAAATGATGTCGCTAAGGTCTTTACAGCCTATGCAGTGGATGCTGAAGGAAATCCGACCAAGGGAATAGATGCTGCAACTGACCTCTTTCGTATTTCCTTTAGATTATTAAATCCCCAGACAAACCTTGCTGACATTCGAGATTTGTTTGTTAGTGATAGTCTTTCTATTGGAATGCACGTTCAATCTATCGACCCCAATGGCGACAGCGATTGGTATATTTCGTCACGATGTGTCAATAATTGCATTATAACTCCAAATCCAGATCCAAATCCAGTTCCAGAGCCTTTCACTGCACTGGGCACAGCAACAGCTTTGGGTCTCGGTGCTTTGGCCCAGCGCAAGCGCCTTCAGCAGCAAAACAAAACCAAAGCTCTTGTATCTACAAAAGCCTAGGTTTTGGTTTTTGGGCGATTACTTCTTTAGAGGTTTGGAATTATCAAGGGGCACGATTTAGCTCGTGTCCCTTTTTGATTTTGTGAATTCGATGGAGGGATAGCACCTACAAGAAGTGCCCCTAAAGAATAAGTCACACAATCTGTCAACCTGAGGACTGTAGGCTTCAGTTCAGGCTAACTGCGATCGCATCAGGTGTTGAAAAAGACCAGGTTCCTGCATCAGCGATTGGAAATGCCCAACCTGGACAATTTGACCCGCATCTAACACATAAATGCGATCAGCATTTTGGATGGTACTGAGCCGATGGGCAATGATAATGCGGGTGATTTTGAGTTGGCTAATACTTTGGCTGACAATGGCCTGGGTTTGGTTATCGAGATAACTGGTTGCTTCATCTAATAGAAGAATTTGCGGCTTCAAGGCCAGTGCCCGTGCTAGCAGGAGACGCTGACGTTGCCCCCCTGACAGGTTACCGCCCCCTTCACTGATCATCGTATACATTCCCATCGGCATGGCCGCAATCTCATCAGCTAATCCTGCTAGGGTTGCTGCTTCCCAAGCCGCATCCATTGTAATCAGGTTGTTGCTAGCAATGTTGTCAAAGACTGAAGCGGTGGTCAGACGGCTATTTTGCAATAAAACCCCCAATTGCCGCCGGACTGCATAAACATTTAACTCTCCCAAATCCTGACCATCGTAGAGTACCTGACCTGATTGGGGTGTTTCAAATCCTAGCAGCAGACGAAAGAGAGTAGATTTACCGCTACCGGAAGGCCCCACAATGGCAATACAGTCCCCTGGTTGTGTCCTGAGAGAAACTTCTTTGAGAACGGCTGGTCCCTCAGCACGATAGGCAAAGGTCACCTTATCTAACACCAAATGTCCAGATAGGTATCCTGGATCATGACTGCGACTATTGATCTCAGGGAGAGACTCTAGAATGGGCTGAATCCGTTGGCTTAAAGCCAAGAACGTTAAGGTTTCAGCGACGGCATTACTCAAACTTGTCGCTCCCCCAATAAAGCTGGTAAAAGCGACATTGAAGGCTAAAAATACACCTGTGGAAATCCTAGAATCACCACTGCTACTGTTCAAAACCGCGATAGCAGCCCCAAAGAAGATCACGGAACACAGGCCCGGTAAAATCTGGTTGATCAACCTCAGGCGATCGCGGTGTTGTTGCAACCTTAGTTGATGACGTTGCTGCTGACCATATTGCTGACTCCATTGAGCAAAGGCTCGTTCTTCAGATCCCGTGAGGCGAAGTTTGGCAATTCCATTCACAAGTTGGACGGTAAAGCCAAACAGTTTGCCTTCGAGTTCTTGCAAGGGGGCGATCAGAGAGACCATCCGACCCAGGAAGAGGGCAGTGGAACCTGCAATGATTAAAAGGGCTGCTAAGCCAATTCCTGCTAAGGTGGGGCTGTATACCCAAAGCAAAAACAAATTCAAGAGGGCAAAGCTACTGCTAAGGTAGGTTCGTAGAATGGCTCCACTTAAGCGTTGCCGCAGGGTACTAATCACCGAAGCCCGCGATCTCAGATCCCCCGTGGCATAGCGACGAAAGAAGGTGGTTTCCAAGGTCAAGAGGCGATCCCAAACAGCCGTTTGTAGGGAGGATTCAAGGGTCATCTCCAACCGGGTCACCGCGATGCTTTGGAGCACTTGAAAGGCAGCGGTACTGGCAACGACAACCAGTAAGGCCAACCCAATTTGGGTCAATAATGCCCGATTAGCCTGGGGAATCATCACATCGACCAAGAGGGCCGTTGCCTGGGGCAACAGCATACCTAGGAGGGCGATTGCCAGTCCTGTCCACAGAATGGTCAGCCAGTCCCGACGACTCCCCTTCAAGCCAAAGGCGAGGAGGTCAGACAGCTCTAGGGAGCGATCGGGGAAGGGCCGGTAAAAGACGTAGGCAAGGGGAGACAGTTGGGAAGCGATCGTGGCATCCACCACTCTCCTAAAGTTATGGGTCGGATCAATCAGAAGGTAACGCTCTGCCGAGGGAATCAGAGCCACGGGCCGTTTATTTTCCTGCCAGTATCCTAAAAGGGGGCCACAATCCCGTCGCCACCACTGACGTGTGAGCAAGACC
>JAYKHH010000402.1:0-4031 GCA_035285265.1 Leptolyngbyaceae cyanobacterium
GCGCCGTGCCGCCGCCTTGATGGCCCGCCTAGGGAAAAAGGAAAAGTGCAAAACCTTAGGGATTAGCTTACCGACCTGGCAAGACAATTCAGCACTAACCACACAGGCGATCGCAGAAGGGTTAGAGCTAGGACTCTATCAAGATCAGCGGTTTAAGTCGGAACCCAATGATAAAGGGCAAAAGCTCGAACAGGTTGAGTTGCTAGGGTTAGGAGGACAAGAGGCCGCGATCGCTAAGGCAAAGCAAGTGTGTGCAGGGGTCATCCTGGCGCGGGAACTCGTGGCCGCTCCCGCCAATATTGTCACCCCAATGACAATGGCTGAAACAGCCCAAGCGATCGCCCAGGAATGTGGCTTAGAGTTAGAAATCCTAGAAACAGAGGCATGCCAAGAGCTTGGTATGGGAGCCTTCTTGGGCGTTGCTCAAGGAACTGAGTTTCCCCCTCAATTTATTCATCTCACCTATAAGCCTGAGGGAACTCCCCGTCGTAAATTAGCTATTGTGGGAAAGGGACTCACCTTTGATTCGGGAGGTCTGAATATCAAAGTAGCTGGTGGCAGTATTGAAATGATGAAAACCGACATGGCAGGTTCCGCCGCCACCCTAGGGGCTGCCAAGGTAATTGGACATCTGAAGCCTGATGTAGAAGTTCACTTCATCGCAGCGGTGACGGAGAACATGATTAATGGTCGAGCCATGCGCCCCGGAGACATCCTGACTGCTTCCAATGGCAAAACTATTGAGGTGAATAATACCGATGCTGAAGGCCGCCTCACCTTAGCCGATGCCCTCGTGTTTGCTGAGAAATTAGGGGTGGATGCCATTTTGGATCTGGCAACCCTGACAGGAGCCTGCGTCATTGCCCTAGGCGATGATATATCAGGGCTATGGACCCAGGATGATGCGATCGCTAGCCAACTTGCCCAAGCCGCTGAACTAGCTGGGGAAAAAATCTGGCGGATGCCCTTTGAAGAAAAATACTTCGAGGGACTGAAATCCGTTGTGGCGGATATGAAAAATACAGGCCCCCGCCCAGGCGGTGCGATTACGGCAGCACTGTTTTTAAAGCAATTTATCAAAGACACCCCCTGGGCACACCTAGATATTGCAGGCCCGGTTTGGACGGACAAGGAAAATGGTTACAACTCAGCCGGAGCAACAGGCTATGGAGTTCGCACCCTGGTGAACTGGATAGTAGATAGTTAAGCGTAAGATAGGCATCTTGCCTGCCCTACCCCTGTTAGGTCGTTAAGACCTAGAGTAGACTGGTATAGATCTAGCTTGGCAGCAAAGCAGCTTCACCCTTTTCCTGGAAAATCTAATCAGTGGTGGGCATTATAGCTGTGAGCACCTTTCTTCCAATGGAAGGTGTGAACGGTCACTCCCTCAGGCTGATTACTAGGAAATTGAACTCACCGTAAGGTGGTAGAAGCGAAGTTGCTGCATCCATATCCATATAATTTAACGAACTGATCAAGAGGAGATAGCAATGTCTGTCGAGACCATTGAACAGCGTTCAACGGCCCGTAAGATTGCGCCCCGTTATCGCGTTTTGCTCCACAATGATGACTTCAACTCCATGGAGTATGTAGTGCAAGCCCTAATGCATACAGTGGCTAGTCTCACTCAGCCTCAGGCTGTCAACATCATGATGGAAGCTCATACCAACGGCATGGCGCTCGTCATTACCTGTGCTCAGGAACATGCGGAGTTCTACTGTGAAACCCTACAGGGTCACGGACTGAGTAGCACCATTGAACCTGATGAATAAGTTCTGACTTCATTAATCGAGATAGGCAGTGGTGCATCTACCGGGTGCGCCACTGCTATGGTTTTGTAATTCTTGATGCCCCTTTTGAAAATCAACCTTGCCAGTCTGGCTCACTATCCAGTTCCCCTCAGGCTAATCATTTTTGTAGTAGCGCTGCTATGCCTATGGCTACCGCTGGCTGCACCCATTTATGGATTGGTTCGTGATCCAAACTGGGTGAGTATCCTGACCCTAGTGTGGCTATATGTAGCGTTTATGCTATTGCTTCGGGTTTGGGGAAAGCAGGTACATCGGCAGCCTCATATTTTTCAACACTATGGTTTACGATTCAGTCGCCAAAATGGGCTTAATCTGCTGAAGGGCTTAAGCATTGGTTTCTTCAGCTTGCTAACGATGTTTCTCCTACAAGGTTGGCTCGGTTGGATAGTCTGGCAACAACCCATGTTGAGCTTCCCCCGCATTGCCCTAGAAGGCTTGCTAGTGGCTATAGGGATCGGCTTTGCTGAGGAACTCTTTTTTCGAGGCTGGCTCTTGGATGAACTGCAGCGAGACTACAGCCTAACTCTATCTCTCTGGCTGGATAGTAGTTTGTTTGCGATCTTGCATTTCATTAAACCTCTCTCAGAAATTATTCGCACACTCCCACAATTTTTGGGGTTGTGGCTACTAGGGGCTATTTTGGTTTGGGCTAAACGTCAAGGGACTGAACTGAAAGGCGCAGGACATGGGAACATTCGTGTCGTAACTCCCGGTTTACTGGGACTACCGATCGGACTCCATGCAGGGTTAGTGGGTGGATATTACCTAATTAACGTGGGGCAGTTAACTCGGTATACCAACCAAGTACCTGAGTGGGTAACCGGGGTGGATCGCAATCCTCTCGCGGGGGTGCTGGGGTTAGTTTGCTTAGGTGCGATCGCCCTCTGGGCCAGCCGTAACCAACCCAAAGCATCACACTTCTCCTAGGCTTCTCCTAATTCAATCAGGTTGCCATCGGGATCTTGGGTAAATAGGGCGGCTCGACCTGAGGCGCTGACTTGAATTGGACAGTCATGGGCTAACAATTGCGCCTTGGCAACCTCAATATCTGCCACTGCCAAGGCCAGATGGCGATTCCGCCCCCATTTCTCTTCATTGACTCGGTCAGATTTGACTGAGGGAGCCACGATCAAGTGAATTTGAAAATCTCCGATTTGATACCAGGTGCCAGGAAATTTCAAGACTCGTTCAACCTTGGGCAAGCCTAGAATGGTGCCATAGAAATGTTCTGCGCGTTCTAAGTCGGTTACTAAAAGTGCTGCATGAAGCGATCGCGTAATTTGCATCACAATTCTCTGCCTCCCTATAATAATGCTTGGTAATTCTTCTACCCTAGAACTAATGAACTGACTGTCTAAACTATATTGCTCCAAAACCTCCTGGAAATTTTTCTTGGTGATCTTTTTCCCTAGTTTTTTTTCTAGCGATCGCCACAGCTTAAACCCCACATCTTTGAGATAACCTGGATCGTAACCCGTTATCCTCGCCATTTCTGAATAGGACAGTCTTTCCCAGGCATAGCGAAACACAACTGCTTGAGCTACGTTTCAGCACCCCTGACCTAAAACTTGCTCAACCAACTCCAAGGCTTCCTCAACACTCATAACCTTAACTTCCTGTTTTCATCCGTACTGGGGGATATTTGAGGATTTATCAGTGCTGATAACAAGATTTATGCAACGGAGGCCAGAATTGATGGGGGATCTGACGGGAGTTCGATCTCTGAGCTCTGGCATCTGTTGCCATACCCGTCTGAGATTTAAATCTCAGGCTCATAGCAAAAGTCCATTGAAATGGACTAGAAGCTTTGAATTGAAAAGATTGAGTCCGTTTTAACGGACTTAAGCTATTAGCCAGGAAATTGATTTCCTGGTGGGCTAAGGGTACTGGTGCAAGATCTGAGTGGGCTAAGGGTACTCTGGACTGGCCAGCATCTTGGGCACATAAATCGTCAAATTAGCATCCTGGGAACGACGGAGCCAGTAAAGACCAGTAAAGATCTGACTTTTTGCCTGGGATTTCACCAAAAGATCTGACTTTCTCTAATGAATACGACAAGGACAAGTGGAAGCATGACCCTTACTTTTAACCCAACTGCCTATCGAAATTTGCTAGCTGAAATTGCTCCTCAGGTAATTGAGACCGAGGCAGAATACGATCGCGCCTTAGAACTTGTTTGAAAAGTTCTGATCTTCATTCCGATAGCCTTCCTAGCCCCCC
>JAYKHH010000403.1:0-4268 GCA_035285265.1 Leptolyngbyaceae cyanobacterium
GAACGGCACGGGTGGCAAACTCTGCTTCTCCTCTGGAACTGAGATGGGCCAGATGTTGTACATGTCCGATAAATTCATCGTGCTGCATAGGATCCTCCTGATTCGTCTCCTATCCTTTACCCTAAGCAGCTCAACGCTCTTGTTCCTCTGACAAATGGAGCGTGTTTGCCCTTGAGAGGTCTGTCCATCGGATGAATCAGGGTTCTAAACTTAAAAAACTACTCATCAGGTTCCAATGACTCAAATTCTGACTGCCATTTACGAGAACGGTGTTCTTCGTCCCTTAGAACCCATTGCCCTCCCAGAAGGACAAGCGATTCGTCTACAAATTTTGACAGATGAATCCCTAAGGGAATTAGAAAAAATCCGCCAACAACTGATCACCCTAGGACTTGTGACTCCTCCCGCATATGCACCTGCCAGTCAACCGGTTCCAGAAGCCGTCTGGCAAGAAATGACTCAACGGCTGTCACAAATGTCACAAAAGTCTTTCAACAAGCCTCTCTCAGAAATCATTATTGAGGAAAGAGGGTAATGGTCAATTTGACCGATAATCCCAATCACTATCCTTAGCGTTTTCATGCCTGCCGCGTTTCTGAATTTCAATTCAGGCTTACGATTGATCAAAACATCTCAATGCTGAAATATTCATGGCGCAACCCTTCTAAGAGATGTGGGCAATGAAAAACTCCCAGGATGGAAATTGGGATCAGGGTGGCTGGGGTGTGCCAGGGTTTTAGCATTTCTAAACAGATACTTTTTGCTGAGACCAAACACCCCGCTCATCTTCGTCGTATTGCTGATGAATTAACTCCCAAGCAGCCCGTTCCGCTTTGTCTTCATCGTTCGATTCTGCTAATGCGCTGTTGTAGCGATCGCTAAAGGTTCGTTGAGCTGCCTCCGACAGGTGAGCGCGAATTTCCGGCGATAGTTCGCTGGGGTCAGCAACGGGGCCGGGTTTGGGGCGCGGCAGGCTCACATCATGCACTGCAATTTCTTCGCCCCCGGCACTCTCTAGTAAAAGCTGGATTTCACCGGAGCGATCCAGAGGTACGGTTGCCATGACTAGAAATTCCCCTGCTTCTAGACGAGTTTGATAAACGGTGGCTTTATCTTCTGGCATTCCCAGAGCGACTAAGGCAGAGACTAGCCCAGCCCCTGCGGAGCCCGCGATCGCCCCCGTTGCAGCCCCTAATAAAGCGGCTCCCAGCGGGCCTGCGGCTACGACAGTGCCAATAAAGGGCACAAACAAAACGCCTACACCCGTGAGTAACCCCAAGACAGAGCCAAATAAGGAACCAAAGATCCCCCCAGTTCTTAATCCCCCTAAAATCACATCTCGCTTCGTGACGAAGCCAGCAATCCGCGTTTCAGATTGAAAATTCTTGCCGACTACTGAAATATCGTCCCTAGATATGCCCCGATCCAGGAGGCGACGCACCACTGCATCCACTTGCTCACGCTCTTTAAAAATGGCGCTAATAGACCGTTCTGGGGTAGCCGTTACCACTGTCATAGCAATACTCCAAATGTTTCATGGACTGAGATTGTCCCTAGAAGGCTAACAAGGGGTGGAGAGGGTGCGATCGCCCCTAGGGGTGATTCAGTCAAAAGGGCACCTTACCTATAAGCCCTAAGATGGATTAAGGCAACATTAATTCTTAGATCACTTCTCTTAATTACCTCTGACGGATACGGCTAATGTCTAAGAAGCAAAAATTTCCCTACCTGGTTGGTTCAAAGTGGACAGCTCAACAAAAAATGTGGGGCTGGCGGCACTTTCAGGTAGTAAATCGCAAGAATGAGGGCAGGTGGGTGTTTGCAGAAATGGTGGCTGCCTGTGACCCCAATGTTAGGTTTTGGGTGAATGCCCAACTCCTGAAAGATCGAGGGATGTGGCAAGCGGGCTGGCAATCTCTCCAAGAAATCGAGCCAGTTGCTCATCAGGCTAACTCCTAGGGCTATTTGCATCACACCCCATGGCAGGACTTCGAGAGATTATCGGTTATTACGGACGCTATTGGCAGATCACCCTTGCCAGCGTGGTAGTAGTGAGTGTACTAGAGATCATTGATTTGATCGTTCCCTATACCCTAGGGCAAATTCTAAATGTGGTCTCTCGCCGAGCCGTAGACCGACCGATGCAGATGCTCATTGCTCCCTTTGCTACTTGGTCAGGTCTACCATCCAATGATCCCCGTTTGTGTTTGGCAGTGCTGTTGGGGCTGATTTTTCTCGTGACGGTTGCTAGAGGCCCCATTCAACCCTGGCTAGGTTATTGGTTTGATTGGGATATTGCCTATCGGGCGCGTCGTGACCACCTTCAGCAATCCCTGGAAAAGATTTTGTCCCTGCCCTTAGAGTTTTATGACGACCATAATTCAGGCCGGATTGGGGGACGGATTTCCAGGGGTATTGCTAATTACACTTGGACGTACCCAGAAATCACAGGTCAACTGATTCCTAAACTATGCCGCGTCTTGGGCATCTTTGTGATGATGTGGTTGATTGAGCCGCGCATTGCAGGCTTGTTTCTGATTTCCTTTCTCTTTATTTTGCTCTTTACCCTCCGGCAACTCAAGCCTCTGGTAGAGCGAGACGAATCCTTAGAGGAATATAGCGAAAATATTGAAAGTCGCACCTCAGAAATCATCACCAATATTAAGACCATCAAAGCTTTTGCGACGGAAGCGGCGGAATTAGAACGGCAACGGCAACGATGGGGCAGGGAATTCAAGGTGTTGGACTACCGCATTCTCAAGGGCTATGTCTACCTAAATATGTGGCATCGGACGTTTGTAGAAACGTCTATCTTTGCAGTACTAGGAGTTACCTTAGTGGCAACCCTGGGCGGAGAGATTTCTCTGGGGCACTTTGTAACGCTCTTCACCATTTCCAGCATGGCCTACGGAGAGCTAGAACCGATTAGCACCTTAGCGGAAACCTTTGCCCGTCGCTATGCCTCGATGCTACGTTTTCATGAGTTTATGGAGTATCCCGTCGGCAGGGATGCAGGGAGTCTGGCAAAAACGTCCCAGGCGACACCCCTCTATGCTTTTACAGGCAAAATCGAGTTTTGCAACTTAACCTTCGGCTATCAACCGGAGCGCCCTGTTTTAAAGGACATCAGTTTTTTAGTTGAGCCTTGCCAAACCATCGCGATTGTAGGACGTTCTGGCTCAGGTAAATCCACCTTGGTCAAGTTACTGTGTCGGTATTTTGAACCCAACCAAGGTCGGATTCTGATTGATGGTCAAGATATTCAAAGGCTGGATGTTACAGGATATCGAAAACGATTGGCGATTGTGCATCAGGAAGTCGATGTATTTAACGGGACGTTGCTCAATAACCTGACCTATGGCAATCCCAGTGCTACCTTGGCTCAGGTGAAAGAGGCGTGCGCGATCGCCAGAGTCCATGAATTTGCCCAGCAATTGCCCCAAGGCTATAAAACTATGGTGGGAGAACGGGGAGTTCGGCTTTCCGGGGGGCAACGACAACGCCTAGGGATTGCGAGAGCGCTTTTAGTCAATCCAGACGTGCTGATTTTTGATGAGGCAACCTCTAGCTTGGATTACGAATCTGAACGGTTGATTCAACGAGCCATGCAATCCATTATCGGGACTCGTACCACCATCATCATTGCCCATCGCCTGAGTACAGTCCGTGAGGCGAATCAAATCGTCGTGTTAGACCAGGGTCACATTGTAGAAGTCGGTACCCACCTTGAGTTACTGCGTCAGCAAGGGCTTTATCATCGCCTCCACTCCCTCCAGGAAATGGGCGATTTTTTGCTGTGATGGGTTGTAGGAAGTGGTCACAGCAGAGATCCATGCCGCAGACTGCCTCGACCCCTAGGAAAGATGAACAATTGCCTGCCTTCTCAAAATACTTGCTCAAAATACTTGCACGACTCATTGCAAGTATGCAACTCGTAGTGCTACGATGGTTTTCCGTGGATCAAGTGGGTCGATGCCCGAGTGGTTAATGGGGGCGGACTGTAAATCCGCTGGCTACGCCTACGCTGGTTCAAATCCAGCTCGGCCCATCCACGTTTTTGCCCGTGTGGCTCAGTGGTAGAGCACACCCTTGGTAAGGGTGAGGTCACGAGTTCAATCCTCGTCACGGGCTTTAAGGTAAAAGCCAAGCTAAATAAAGGTTACAGTAAACCTCCACTAAATCAAGTGGGGGTTTTTTAATGCAACCTTGCCTGGAAAACCTGCAATTTGTCTATGGTTTGTCTATGATTTTGTAGAGCACCACCCTAT
>JAYKHH010000404.1:0-3132 GCA_035285265.1 Leptolyngbyaceae cyanobacterium
GACAGAAAGAAATAGATAAAAAAGGTGCCATGATGCAAGTTGTATCCGCTACCGAAGCTAAGCAAGCATTTGCTGCTGTCATCGATAAAGCACAACGGGAACCCGTGATCATTCGGAAGCAAAATCGTGATGTTGCCGTTATTATGTCGATGGAGGATTATCAACGAATTACTCGCATCAATATCCAGGAATTTCAGCAATTTAGAGAGAATATTGGACGTAAAGCAGAAGAGCGTGGCTTAACCGAAGACAAGCTGAATGAATTGTTAAGTCACGATTAACTTTTTATGCGGCTAGTACTGGATACTAATGTGCTGATCAGTGCTGTTTTAGCGCCTAACTCGATTCCCGCAAAAGTCTTAGCTTGGGGAGAAGACAATGGGGTAATCTTATATTCTTCCGATACCTTAGAAGAGCTTTTATCTATTTTGGGGCAATCTAAATTCTCTAAGTACATTGATGCGGATGACATTGAAGGGTTATCCATCCGGATCAAAGCTACATGGTTCTATGTGCCAATTGTAAAGCTAGTCAGATTATGTCGGGATGCTAAGGATGATAAATTGATCGAATTGGCTTTAAATGGAGACGCTTCACATCTTATTACTGGCGATACGGATTTGCTTGTTCTACATCCCATTCAGAATATTGCGGTTATCAATCCACGTACTTTTTGGAATGAAATAGCAAGATCGCGATGACTTACCTGGTCTGCGCCCCAGTTTTCAAGGGCAAAGTACGGATTCACAGTCTAGGGAGCAAGGCTAAACGGTAGGGTGGAAGCGCAAAAATGAAAATGAGCCGTAAACGAGATCATTCCTTCTGCCAACACTAACCAAACCGAATTGACCTTAAACCGAAAGACCGCGATCGCCCCGTTCATTCCAGCAAGCGAACGGTTCTGGTCAGTAATGGTCGAGAACTCTGCAACCTCACAATCGGTTGCGTTCAATCTGCTGCCCTAGAGCTGGTAGATGGCGTGTATATTTTGGAATATCTCATCCAGCCCTAACGATCTGTCTTCCAAATTTATGTCTTTACCCTTTGATGCTGCCCCCACCGAAGCACGGGTCGAAAAATTTTGGCAGCTCTCCGCCAGTTTTGGTATGGAGCGTAATGCTTATCACAATTACCTGAACGAGATTGTGAGCGATCGCTATGCCCTGATCAACGGGCTCCAAATCCTACGAGATGAACTTCAGTTTGCTGCATCTAGCCCCACGGATATGAAAGCTTGCGGGGCCGACATGAGTTTACCGAGTGTGGTCACGACCCTGGCCTATACCAACTGTGGCGATCGCATCCATCAAGGGGAAGCGACCAAGCGTTATCGGGATGTCGTCGCCTCTCGATTTGCCACCCTTTCCGAAATTGGAGAACTCAAGTTAGAGGCATTTTTCCCAGCAGGCGGCGGTACGGACAACGGTGCTACCTTAGCCCACGTCACCGTGGCCCATGAGTTAGACGAATCTCTAAAACGACGAGTGTATGCAGGGAATCCGCAATCGATTTCTCTCGTCGCGATCGACCTCAAAACTCACGTCGGACGCTTGCGTCAGGATGGTCAACAAATTTACGGCAAAACCCGTGAGTCTCCTTGGCGAGAACCCCGCGATGCCTGTGGTGCGATCGTGGGAACCCTCACCCACTACCATCCCGATAACTTAATTCATCGCCGCATTCGCAGTGACCTGGGAGAACTCAATTTTCAATTCCTATCGAACAACTCGATCCTGACAGACGACGGTGTAAATATCACTATGGCAGTTGCCGCCAACATTGTCGCTATTAGTGGCGTTCGCAACACTGCGATGGCCCTAGCCAAAGAAATGGATGAGCGAGGGTTAGCCCACCTCACGGCAAGCACTACTGTTAATCGTCCTTCCCGAGATGACCTGGTGATTTACCTGGCCCGCGCCACGGTTTTCAACGGCAAAGTACGCATCCAAAGTCTCGGTACCGAGGCTCAACGGTATGGGGGAAGGCTGGTGGAATACGCAGGAGAACAACGGTTACAGCTTCGTTATGATGACTGGGACTGCAATAATCTGCCCATCGAAGAAATCCCTTACAAGGTTCGATTGTCAGGATTATAAACAGGTCAGGGGCGATCGCCCCACTCATTTCAGAAAGCTAAGGGTGAAGTTGTGCGGTGGTAGACAACCTCAAATGCCTACTCTGTAAGGCTCGCACCAACTAAGGTATTAGAACGATAAAGTGTTAGAGCGATTGACTGATCGAGAAGCTGCCGTAACTCTTCTAGCAAATCAACTAATAGGGAAGACTGGATTCTAAGTAACTGGCTGACTGAGGAGAAGAAATTAGACCATTATTGGCAAGGATTGACTCTATTGTCTGTGAACTTACACTAAAGTGTTCAGCCGCATCCTCTATAGCGGACTCTGAATAGTCATTGCCTAAATAAGCCTGCAAACTACTGAGGGGACAAAGAAATTCTGCAGCAAAAGCACGTTGATACTTTTGCCTTGAGGTTCTAAGGTCTGTACTCGCAAGCCATGATGCCCCATTATTCCCATAGAGCAAGTAATCACCAATGAATCTAGCTAACTCAAATCTTTTCGCGATGGGGTGCTTTTTCCTGAGGTGGAATTTAAATCTAGCTGCGTCTAATGGAACCGCAATTGAAATTTGTTGCCGACTGGGAGGATTCCAAGCTTCACATTTAGATTTCTGTAGACCAAGCAAATCATAGAGCTGATCGTCACTGACTGGATTTTCTCCAATATCAATCGCGTTACGGAGGTGGGATGCTACTTCGTTCGCTCGCTGCCAGGGTGCTTTTGGAATTTCCTGTGTAATAGAGTGATCAATAGAAAATTCAGGTTTTCCATCAAGCCCTGATTCTTGTATTAGCTCAGTGATTGTTGCGCTGAGTGGTTTTGCTGCTGATATATCTTTGCTACAAGCAGGAGCGATTTCTGAAAATGTTTTGTCCCCCATCTGCTCAGCCAGAAGCAGGGCATCTTCTACGAGACTTTCAGGACACTCATCCGGATCAAATCCTAATTCAGCTTCACAACGGCGGTATTTACTTGAATACTGATCAGAAAATTCTTCTTGAACCTCTTGCCAGAGGCTAGCTAATGGTGCATCAACAATTCCTGTTGCGTT
>JAYKHH010000405.1:0-8094 GCA_035285265.1 Leptolyngbyaceae cyanobacterium
CCATGCCGACATCGGCGGCATCACCCCTGGTTCCATGCCGCCCCACAGCACCACCGTTGAGGAAGAGGGAGTCTTGCTGGATAACTTCCAACTGGTAGATCAGGGACAATTTCGTGAACAAGAGTTGCTGGAACGGCTCCTGGCTGGCCCCTATCCCGCCCGAAATCCCCGTCAGAATATTGCAGATTTACAAGCCCAAATTGCTGCCAATCAACGGGGTGTGCAGGAGTTGCAGCATTTAGTGGCGCACTATGGTCTGGGAACGGTGCAGGCGTACATGGGCTTTGTGCAAAACCATGCCGAAGAGTCAGTGCGGCGGGTAATTGATCGGTTGAGTCCCGGCAGTTTTACCTATGCCATGGATGATGGCAGTCAAATCCAGGTATCTGTGACTATTGCCCCTGAAACCCGCAGTGCCCGCATTGACTTTACCGGAACCTCTCCCCAACAACCCAATAACTTTAATACCCCGGTGGCAGTCTGCAAAGCAGCGGTGCTCTATGTGTTTCGCACCTTGGTTGAGGAGGATATTCCCCTGAATGCGGGTTGCTTAAAACCTTTGGAGATCATCATTCCAGAGGGCTGTTTGTTAAACCCCCACTATCCAGCAGCAGTGGTCGCGGGCAATGTGGAAACCTCGCAGGCGATTACCGATGCGCTGTATGGGGCGTTGGGGGCAATGGCAGCCTCCCAAGGCACGATGAATAACTTTACGTTTGGGAGCGATCGCTATCAATACTACGAAACTATTTGTGGCGGTTCGGGAGCAGGGCCAAATTTCCACGGTACCGATGCCGTTCACACCCACATGACCAATTCCCGCCTTACCGATCCGGAGGTGTTGGAATGGCGATTCCCCGTTCTGGTAGAGAATTTTGCAATTCGTCCTCACAGTGGTGGTGCTGGACAATACCAGGGGGGGGATGGCGTGATTCGACGCATCCAATTCCGAGAAGCGATGACAGCAGCAATCCTCTCCAATCACCGTCGGGTAGCTCCCTTTGGCCTGCAAGGGGGAGCACCAGGAGCCGTGGGGCGAAATTGGGTAGAACGGGGCGATCGCACCATTGAACCCTTAGACAGCACCGCAGTGATAGAGATGCAACCCGGAGATATCTTTGTAATTGAAACCCCTGGTGGTGGTGGCTATGGCTTGAGCTAAGGGTCAAAAGTCGTATCAACAAATTCCTACTTCAAGTTGTTTTACTCCTGTTGCATGACCCAGAACGCCCCACTTTTTGGAGAAACTAATTGAATAGAAACATGATTATCTAGCAATAGAACTTTTGTCACTCCAAATTCCCTGACATTTCTCTGTGTTTCTCTGTGTTTCTCTGTGTTTCAAAGCTTAATCTAGTGGGCTACATCTTCCCTCACTTTGCCAAAACATTAAAATTTGCTTGGCAATTTGGCTGGATGCTCCTTGTGATTGCAAGAATCATCTGAGTTGGAATGAAACTATCCCGACAGTTGCTGAAAGTAGACCCTAACTACAGGAGGTGTAATTGTGACAAAGCTAAAAGTAGGTATTAATGGATTTGGTAGAATCGGGCGTTTAGTCCTCCGTGCAGGGATTTTTAACCCTCACATTGAGTTTGTAGGAATTAATGATTTAGTACCACCCAGTAACCTAGCTTATCTTTTAAAGTACGATTCCACCCACGGCAAATTTAAGGGTAAAGTGGAAGCCAAGGAAGATGGTATTGTGATTGATGATCATTTTATTCCTTGTGTTTCTGTCAGAAACCCGGCTGAGTTACCTTGGGATAAATTAGGTGCAGATTATGTTGTCGAATCTACAGGACTTTTCAGCGACTATTCAGGAGCAGAAAATCACCTCAAAGCTGGTGCAAAACGGGTCATTATTTCCTCGCCTACCAAAGACCCAGACAAGGTAAAAACTTTACTGGTAGGTGTTAATCATCAACTGTTTGATCCTGCTAAAGATTTGATTGTCTCTAACGCGAGTTGTACAACCAACTGTCTTGCACCTGTGGCTAAGGTAATTAATGACAATTTTGAGTTGACTGAAGGTTTGATGACCACTGTTCATGCGATGACTGCCACTCAGCCAACGGTAGACGGCCCTAGTAAAAAAGATTGGCGTGGTGGTCGCGGTGCAGCCCAAAATATTATTCCCTCTTCTACGGGTGCAGCTAAAGCGGTGGCTTTGGTGTTGCCAGAACTGAAAGGTAAGTTAACAGGTATGGCCTTCCGAGTTCCTACTCCTGATGTATCTGTGGTGGACTTAACTTTCAAAACTGCTAAGGCAACCAGCTACAAGGAAATCTGTGCAGCCATGAAACAAGCTGCGGAAGGTGAGTTAAAAGGAATTTTAGGTTATACCGATGAAGAGGTGGTTTCTACTGATTTTCAAGGCGATAGCCATTCCAGCATTTTTGATGCAGGTGCAGGCATTGAATTAAATGCCAATTTCTTTAAAGTTGTCGCTTGGTATGACAATGAGTGGGGTTATTCAAATCGTGTTGTGGATTTGATCGTATCCATGGCACAGAAGGAAGGGTTGTTTTAACTCCTAGGCGGGAAGCCCCACCCCGTTCCGAAGCGTGGGGATGGGATGAGAGCCGCGCTAATGAAGGGGGCGTCGCCCCTCTTCATTGGCAAGCTATGTCCCGGACTCACTAGATCCTTGACTCTGCAAGTACCGCTTGAACACCTCAACGGTGACATGCTCATAGCTAATCCCCAACTAGAGGCTGGCTCTTAGCAGGATGATTTTGGCTAGTAGACTCCGGCATCGATTTAACAACCATTAGAATTGCCTGATTGCTTGTTTCCCCCCTTGGCAAGGGGGGACTAAGGGGGGTCATTGCGGGGTGTTTCGGCCTTGGGGTTACCCCTCCCTAGCCCTCCCGCGCTATCGCGCCGCTGCGCTAAAGCCAAGGGGAGGGAGCCAGAATGCCACCGTGACTTATGGTAGCTAGATTCACGCCTACGTCTACTAGGGTTGAATGGGCTTGTCCTATGGGTAGGCTCCGAAATCCTTGGAGTCTACCATTTCCTTTCGACTACGTTTATATTTCGGAGCGGTCTAGTAACAATCCACCGCTTCACCGATGGCAATGCTAGAGTCGCCCGACTTTTGATGAATCTACTATTAGGACGTACGCAGTTGGGAATTTTTGAAGGGCTGCAGCCCTTCAAAAATTCCCAAAAACCCTACTCATTCATGGCAACTGCGTAAGTCCTATGCATCTGTTGAGATCGACTTATCCTCTCGCGATCATGAAAGCCACCGACAGAGTCGCCTACCTCAATGCAGTCGTAGCTTGGCAATCCAGTAACACCGAACCCCTGCTATGGATAGTTGCAAATTGCGTCAAAGAATCCACCCTCTAAATTCTCAGCTTGGTCGATTAAGGGACTGTCTCCACGATAGCAATGCTATCATTTTTGATGAAAATGCTTCTTCAAGGCAATTAGCGATGGCCAATTTAATTGTTCGTAATATTGACGATGCAGTTGTTCAAGCCCTGAAGCAACGAGCCAGCCGTCACGGCGTTAGCGCCGAAGCCGAGCATCGCAAAATTTTAGAGCAGGTCTTGTTACACCCGCCCCAAAAATCATTGGCTGAAGTGCTCCGTCTAATTCCCAACGTTGGCAACGACACAGACTTTGAACGTATCCAAGATGACGCAAAGCCCCATGTATTTGATTGACACTAACGTCATCAGTGAACTGCGTAAGCAGGACAAAGCGAACCCCGGCGTTCAGCGTTTTTTTAACAACGCCATTGTGCAAGATGCCAAACTTTATCTCAGCGCTATTACGATTGGAGAACTGCGCCGAGGGGTTGAACTGATCCGCCATCGTGGCGACCCAACCCAGGCTGACCTACTAGAAGCTTGGCTACAGTGCATCCTGACTGACTTTGCCGACTTTATTTTAGATTTCACCGCCATCGAAGCCCAGATTTGGGGCCGTCTCCGTGTCCCCCACCATCAAAACGCCATTGATAAACAACTAGCTGCCACCGCTCTTACCTATGGGCTTACTCTAGTCACCCGCAACATTCAGGACTTCGCAGGCACCCACGTCAGGTTACTAAACCCCTTTCAGTCCCCCACCGCTGAGGCTCCTACTGATGTCTGAATACACTGAAGTCGAACAGCTTTTTCTCCAACAACTGCAAGCGATCAGCTAGCAAATCATCGATTAAGACCCCCAAATCCCCAGCGACGACGGATCAACTACTTTGCATGCGCCTAAAGTCGGTGTTCAAATCCCAGGGATGAGATTTAGGTTATCGCTGGGCTAACTGCGGTACGAGTGGCTGGCTAGACTTTCACTGGAAATGCATGATGGCACCGCTTAAAATTATTGACGACATCGTAGTCCATGAACTTTGCCACTGCCATTACCGCAACCACAGCGAAGCCTTCTGGAACGAAGTCGATCAGGTGATGCCAGATTACCGCGATCGCAAAGAGTAGCTCAGACAGAAGGGAGCCAGTTTGACGGTGTAGCTCATTCATTGATGAACCGTTCCGTCGGGCATGATCGTTTCTTGTAAATCGGCATCGGTTAGGACGGTTCCGGTCAGATCTGCACCCCGAAGATCCGCCTTTCGTAAAATAGCTCCGGTTAAGTCTGCATAGCTGAGATCCGCCCCTCGCAGGCTTGCGCCACTCAGATCCGTAGCGACAAAACCCTCCCGCACGGTTCGATTCAAATGGGCACGGCAGAGTTTAGAGTCGTCCAAATTGGTGTGGGATAGGAGTGCGCCACTTAGGTTGGCGTAGGACAAATCAGCACTGCTTAAAATGGCATAACCGAGATTGGTGCGTTGATCAGAGGTGGGGCGCAAGTCGGCTTCAAATAGATTGGCTCGAAATAATCGGGCGCTGACTAGGTTTGCGCCGCATAGGCTGGCTTTACTCAAATTCGCCCGCTCTAAATTGGCATAATCGAGCTTGGCTCCACTCAGATCCGTCTCTCGTAACACGGCTCGGTAGAGGTCGGCTTCACTTAAGTCAGTCCCCCACAGCAGCGACTCGCTGAGGTCGGCTTCTCGAAAACTGGCTCGGCTAAAGTCAGTTTTACCAAGCCGTGCTTGGCGTAAATCTGCCTGATTCAAATTCACACCGTGGAGATGAGCACTTAGCAAATCAACCTCTCGCAGGTTGACCCGTCGAAAGCTTCGTTGTCCCTCGGCATATTGCTGCAAAATGTCGTTAACGTCCATAGCCCTCACCTTTTTTGACCCCATTCCTGTTCTGACGGAGGCGCAGATTCTTTATATCCTTGCTGCTGCTATTTAGCATCTTCCTTGAAAGCGTTGCTATTGGGTTGAAAGGCATTCATTGGCTGAAAGATTGCAGCCTGTTGACGCATGCGATCGCTGACTCGACCACAGGCTAGATCGCAAAACTCAAACACAAGGGGATCGGCAACCTCATAATAGGCGCTAGTTCCCTTAGCCTGACGCGACAAAATCCCTGCCTGAGTCATGACCTTCAGATGTTTGGAGAGATTGGCCTGCCCCAAGCCAGTTGCTTCACAAAGCTCCATGACATTCATGGCTCCTGCCTTCAAGCATTGCAAAATATGCAACCGACTGGTTTCAGACAAGATCTTGAAGTAGTCTGCAACTGCTTCCAGCACAGGGAGAGGAGCTAAGGACTGAACGGAGTTAGACACTTTACTTCAATGCGTGTTGAGGAGTTGAATAACTATATAGTAATTTAGGTCGGGCACAAATTTTTACCGAGTTTTAACTTGCCGACGGCCTCTGGGAATTCTCACAATTTGGGATTGACCTCCAGGGTCATCCCTGTATTTCGCAAGCGTTCTACCAGCACCTCACCCAGACCCGTTGCAGGGGTCAGAATCCCACCGCGCTGGGAGCCTCCAGGCAGCGCCTCCGGGTTTAACACCAAGCTCAAAGCTGACTCACACAGAAATTTAACGGTGGCACGGTTGCCTGGATCTCCCTGGTCGTAAATCAGTCCACGCACGCTGCGTCCGTCGGTGGCGTGGGCGATGAGTTCACAGCGGAACCAGCCTGTATCCATGGTGTGTTCAGAAGGGCCACTACCGGGTTGGGGCAAGAGGGGCTGTAGCCATTGACGGATGAGCGGTTGTTGCAGCGCCCCAGCAAATAAGATCATGCCCGTGGTCACCCCAGCCGCCTGAAGCCATGCCAGGGGTGGGTCAAATTTCAAGTATTCCTGGTAGATAAAGTCTGAGCCATCGTAGGGTTCCTGCCACTGGGCTTGTAAGGCACTGCTGCGTCGAACGATCCGCGTATTCACTGGAGCCATAAAAAAGGGTGCAATCCAGGTGCCCAGATCTGCATCGTATTGAGGATAAATTGGATCTCGATTGCGCTCTATCTCTACGTCAGAATGATTGTTAGAGGGGTTAAGGAGGAAGGGATTACTCACCTGAGCGGCTTTTCCGGAGTCGTATAGGTTCAACCCCGATGCCAGGGTGCCGCCATTCAAGCCACCTGCCATTTGAAAATAGGCTTTTACGGTTTGACAGGAAACGCCCAGTTCTTGCTGGAGGTAACGAACCACCAGATAGGTACCCAAATCAGAGGGGACTGAATCAAAGCCACAACAGGGAATAATGCGGGTGCCATCGGATGCGGCCTGCTGATGATAGCGATCGCACAGCTCCTTGACCCAGGGAGTTTCCCCGGTAATATCTACATAATGGGTTCGCAACCGGACACAGGCATCCACAATCCCATCACCATAGAGGGCAAACGGGCCTGCTGTGGTTAGTAATACTTGGGTTTGAGCGGCGATCGCATCTAATGCGGGTTGATCCTGGCTATCGGCTACCAAGACATCCACATCCACCCCAACTTGGGCTTTCACAGCTTCTAGTTTCTGTCGATTCCGTCCAGCAATGGCCCAACGGACTTCACCCGGACGAGTCTGTTGAGCAAAATACTGTACGGTTTGTCTGCCCACGAAGCCACTGGCACCGTAGAGCACGACATCATAGCGACGATTGGTCATGGCGTGAAACACTCCTTCACGGTGAGATACTGTCTGACTTACCTCTCATCCTAGAGGAGCTAGTAGACTCCGGCATCGATCTAACAACCATTAGAATTGCCTGATTTCTTGTTTCCCCCCTTGGCTTTAGCGCAGCGGCGCGACAGCGCGGGGGACTAAGGGGGGGCATTTCGGGGTATTTCGGCTTTGGGGTTACCCCTCCCTAGCCCTCCCCTTGCCAAGGGGAGGGAACCAGAATTCCACCGTGACTTATGGTAGATAGATTCACGCCTACGCCTACTAGGGTGGTTAGAAACCGCCCTGGTCTTTTCTAGAGTCCAGGGAGCGATCGCCCGATCTTGCCCTGAAAAAGCTAAACTAGCTCTGAATTTTGCTGTATGGAGCACTTCTCCGTGGCCGATCAGAACCTAATTCAGCGGGTAAAAGAACTCAGACAGATCGTACAAAAGGCCAGTTATGCCTACTACGTCCTGGATGCTCCCGATCTGGAAGATGCCGTCTACGATCGCCTCTACCGAGAATTACAAGAACTGGAGACCCAATATCCAGAGCTGATTACCCCCGATAGCCCCACTCAACGAGTCGGAGAACGACCCGCTACTCAGTTCACTTCTATCCAACACAATGTGCCGCTGTATAGCCTAGAGAATGCCTTTGGTCAGGAAGATCTGGTGGCTTGGCAGGCTCGCTGGCTACGAGTTGCCCCGGAAGTTACCGCTGCTGAATACGTGTGCGAACTCAAAATTGATGGTTCCGCCCTTGCCTTAACCTACGAAAATGGCATTTTAACGAGGGGTGTCACCAGAGGGGATGGGGTAAGGGGCGAAGATATTACCCAAAATGTTCGCACGATTCGTTCTATTCCCCTGAGACTTGCCCTAGACAATCCACCTCCTCTAGTTGAAGTGCGAGGGGAAGCTTTCCTCTCGATTGAGGTTTTTGAGCAGATTAATCAGGAACGCGAACAAGCGGGAGAAGCTCTGTTTGCTAATCCCCGGAATGCCGCCGCAGGCACCCTGCGCCAGTTGGACTCTCAAGTCGTAGCTCGACGCAAGTTAGATTTTTTCGCGTATACCTTGCATCTTCCAGGCTTTGAAGAGGA
>JAYKHH010000406.1:0-3845 GCA_035285265.1 Leptolyngbyaceae cyanobacterium
ATGGGCATATGAGGCACGCTCTGGCAAGCGTCAATTAAAACTTTGGCACCGTATTGGTGCGCGATCGCTGTAATTTCCTGCACCGGGTTAATGCAGCCCAAGGTATTAGAAACATGGACGACAGCTACCAGTTTAGTTTTGTTGGAAACTAAGGACTTGAACTGTTCCAGGTCAAATTCTTCCGTATCTGTCAACCCTACAAACTTCAGCACTGCCCCTGTGCGTTGAGCAACCAGTTGCCAGGGCACCAGATTGCTATGATGCTCCATCACCGAGAGAATTACCTCATCCCCTGCTTGCAGGGTACTTAAACCCCAGGCGTAGGCGACTAGGTTAATGGCTTCACTTGCATTGCGCGTGTAGACAATTTCTTGGCGAGAAGCCGCATTCACGAAGTTCGCAATTTTATCCCGTGCGCCTTCGTAGGCATCCGTGGCGCGGGAACTCAGGGTATGTACGCCCCGGTGAACATTGGCGTTATCGTACTCGTAGTAATGCATCAGCGCATTTAGCACTGCTAGAGGCTTCTGGGAGGTGGCAGCATTATCTAAGTAGACAAGCGGCCTGCCATGAATTTCCTGAGCCAAAATCGGGAAGTCATAGCGAACTCTAGCGGCAAGGGTTTTTTCTTGAGTAATCGTCATGGGCTTAGACCTGAATCAAGAAGGGTGAGTGGAGGAGGGAAGCGATCGCTGTTGGGGAGAAGAGATCCCCCCCAGCCCCCCTTAAAAAGGGGGGAGAATTATTCGGCAGCCCCCCTTTCTAAGGGGGGTAGGGGGGATCTCTTCGGGATTTCTCAATCAAGTAATGGGGTTAAAGCTTCTGAATCTCAACGTGATCAGCTAACTTATTCTGAAGCGAAGGGACTGGAATCTGATTAATGATCTCCAAAGCAAACGCATCAATCAGTAACTTCTGAGCACTAGCTTGGTCTAAACCTCGGCTTTGCAAGTAGAAGACTTCCTCTGCATCCAGTTGACTAACCGTCGCCCCGTGGGAGCACTTGACATTATCTGCCGTAATTTCTAGCTGCGGTTTCGTATCAACGCGGGCTTTGGGCGATAACAGAATATTGCGATTTAGTTGTCCAGCATCCGTAAGTTGGGCGGGTTTAGGAACCGAAACTTTGCCGTTAAACACCGCACGGGCTTGGTCATCAATAATGCATTTGTGGAGTTGACGACTTTTACCGTAGGGTTTGGTGTAGGCGATCGCACTATGGGTATCCGACACCTGATCATCTCTAATCCGAGTTAACCCGTTCAGCGTGGTTTCTGTCTGCTCACCCGTCTGCAATACTTCCAGATTATGGCGAGATAGCTTGGCCCCTAAGCTGATGGCATTACAGGTGTAACGACTAGAACGGGCTTGGGCGATCGCAGTTTTACCAATATGAAAGGCGTTGCTTCCGTCTTCTTGAACCCTTGTATGGTTGAGCTGAGCATTCTCTTCCAGCCAGATTTCGGTGACGGCATTGCTGAAGTAAACTCCTGCATTCGGAGTCAGGGCCGCATACTTTTCCACCAGAGTTACAGAGCTCCCGGATTCCAGGATTACCAAGCATCGAGGTTGGGAAATGGTCGCTGTTTCCTGAGCATCGGAGAGAAATACTAAATGAATCGGGACTTCCAAAACCTGATTTTTGGGTATCCAGACCACCGCTACATCCGTCAAGCTAGCGGTATTGAGGGCTGTAAAAACTTCCTCGGCACCGGGTTGCTGACCCAAACAAGCCCGGATACGAGCCAGTTGCGGTTCCGAAAGGGAGAGGCTGGCCAGGTTGCCGACAATTGCTCCAGGGGGGAGGTTCGCGATCGCAGAAACGTGGGGAGCATAGATGCCACTTACAAAGACGACTCGACTGCGGGCTGCTTCCGGCAACATCCAGTCCACCACATCTGGAAAACTGACACAGGCAGTGGTCGCTTGGAAGCTGGTTTGCAATAGCGGTGACAGATCTGTAAAACGCCATTCTTCTTCACGAGTACTGGGGATGGCGAGTTCATGGGCTTGGGCCGTGGCGCGATCGCGGAGTTCTTGCAGCAAAGCCGCCACGTCTGGCTTAAAAGCTGGCGTCTCCAAGGCAGGTCGCTGACTTAATAAGGTTGCCAGGTAAGTATATCGATGGTCAGAGCTAGCCTTAAGTGCTCCGGCTGCGGTTTCTGGAACGGTCGATACTTGAATACTCATCGCACACCTGCCTCCACAACTTCGTCTTCCCGCACCCAGTCATAACCACGGGCTTCTAATTCCAAGGCTAGTTCTTTGCCACCCGTGGTCAGAATCCGTCCCCCTTCCATCACATGCACGTAGTCTGGAACGATGTAGTCCAGTAACCGCTGGTAGTGGGTAATCAGAATCGTGGCGTTTTCTGCATTGGCTAGGTGGTTCACTCCGCCTGACACAATTTTCAAGGCATCAATATCTAACCCTGAATCGGTTTCATCTAAAATGGCAACCTTGGGCTCTAGTAACGCCATTTGTAAAATCTCATTGCGCTTTTTTTCACCCCCAGAGAAACCTTCATTCACACTGCGGTTGAGGAAGTTAGGATTCATTTTGACCACATCTAATTTTTGGCGCACTAGATCATCAAAATCAAAGGCATCTAGTTCTTCTAACCCTTCATGCTTACGACGGGAGTTATAGGCAACTCGCAGGAAATCCACATTGCTCACTCCGGGAATTTCCAAGGGATATTGGAAGGCCAGAAAAATCCCTGATCTAGCTCTGGCCTCTGGTTCTAATTCCAGTAAATTTTGCCCTTGGAAAATCACCTCTCCTCCGGTCACCGTATAGTCGGGATGCCCTGCCAGGACTTTAGAAAAGGTGCTTTTTCCGGAGCCATTCGGCCCCATAATGGCATGGATTTCTCCTGCCTTGACTTCTAAATTCAGCCCCTTCAAGATTGGCGTTCCATCGACATCTGCTGTCAGGTCTCGGACTGACAAAATTACTGGACTATTTTCAATAATCACGACTCAACCTCTGTTTTGCTGAAATCTTTTAGTTAACTACAACTGACTAATACGTTTTAAAATGCTCAGAACATTGTATAAATCATTTCCAGGATTCCGCAGTTCAAATATCCTGGAGGCAGCGTACTGGGGTCGTTCTCCCTTCACTAGCTTCAGGAAAATAAAACTCCCTCCCGTGGTGATCATCCCAAAGCTGGGCTGGTTTGGATGAGGGCTGCCGAGCATGTAAGCCAGGATTTGACCGAGTCCTGCCTCAATCGAAAAAGCAGCCCGTTTAGATTCAATAATCAGCAACCAAAGTTGCTCCTTTAAGATCAGCACATCTAAGCTGCCTTTAATTAGAATCCCTTCATCTTCTATCTCAATTTCGATGGATTGCTCGGTTTTAATATGAAAGGGAGGTAAGAAGAAACCTGCTAGGTGCAAAATTGGGGCTGCGATCGCTATCTGGATGGTCTTTTCAAGTAAAGGTGGATTATTCATTAAATTAAAATATCCAGCCTTGACTCGATCCAACATTTGTTTTTCTAATTCAGTAATGGCGGGTAAATTGTCCTGCCATTCTCGAAAGAAGTCATCATCCTGGACTAGCTCTAGATCAAATTGATCGATCAAGTCTCGAAGCGTAATATTTTTAGCTTGAACGGTTTGAATCATTGTTTTTAGAAGGGCGTAGGCACTACGCCCCCGTTTGACTTAACCCACACTGCCTTCAAGCTTCAGACTCAACAGGCGATCGGCTTCGACAGCAAACTCCATCGGCAACTGGCTAAATACGTCCTTGCAGAATCCACTAATCATCATGGAGATAGCATCTTCCGTCGAAATGCCGCGTTGCGAGAAGTAAAATAGCTGATCTTCGCCAAT
>JAYKHH010000407.1:0-2673 GCA_035285265.1 Leptolyngbyaceae cyanobacterium
CCAAGGAAAACACAGTGTCTTGCAACGCGAATTAACTTTTAGCATCGATAACACACTGAAACTTGCTAAAGTCGCCCGTGCTTTTCCAGAATTACGATGTACCTTTGGTGGACGTTCCATTGTCCCGGACATTGCGATTTTCTTGGCGAATCGTATCCCCCGTGATGAAACTGGAGAAATTGCTAATGTTTTTGCCCTTGCTCCCGATTGGATGATTGAGATCCTATCGCCAGAACAGAACCAAACGAAGGTAATTGATAAGATTTTGTACGCCCTCGATTATGGTTGCCAGATGGGATGGTTTCTTGATCCATCGGAGCAATTGGTGATTACCTATCCGACAGATTCGCGATCGCGCAGCTTTTATCAGTCGAATGAGCTTCTTCCAGTTCCAGAGTGGGCGCAAACTTACCAGCTAACGGTTGGGCAACTGTTTGGGTGGTTACTCGATTAGTGAACCGACGTTTGGCTGAACATGGCATTGCTAAACATCTCATCAGGGCAAGCCTGACACCGTTCGACTCCGCTCACGGCCATCCGGACAATTGACAGTGGACAATTATCGATTGTCCACTGTCAATTGATAATTGTCCACTAACACCCGACACCTAATTGGGATCAACTGCAATTTCAATGCGACGGTTTCGCTGACGGTTGGCATCCGTTGTATTTTCAACCACAGGCTTGGCTGCACCGTAACCCGCTACCAGCCAGTGATAGGTGCTGCCCAGATGAGTGGCCAGGTACTGCTTTACAGCCTGTGCCTGACGAAAGGACAATTCTTGATTGTCTTTGACTTCTCCTAGGTTGTCGGTGTGCACGGCAACGAGGATCGTAGCACCGGGGTAATTCCGTAAATCGCTAATGATGTTATCTAAGATAGCGTTCGTTCCTGGACGCAGGGCACTCTGGCTGTCTTTGAAGAAAACGTCACTCGGTAGGGTGACAGCTAAGGCTTTAGTCTCCTGAGGAGTGCCTTCTCCCTTAAGGATCAGCTTGGAACGCCGCAGTACAGTTTCCAGAAGCGGTTTTTCTGGGGTGGAAGCTGGATAAAAATGGGCGATCGCAACCCCTGTGAATCCCGCAATGGCACCTCCAACCATCAGCAGCAACAGTCGAAACACCAACCCAAGCAAAATTCCCCTTTGGCGTGGAGGTTGTAATGGCGGTGGAGAATGGTCTAAGGCGTTAGTCACTGGCTAGCTTTAATAGCTTTTTGAATGGGATAGTGCTGTGCAAGAGCATCAGCCTTGGAATTTAGCATGTTTGGGCAGGGGTTGCTACCTAACAGGAGAAAAAATTAAGGCCATTCATGGTTTGGTTAAAAGTTTTGGTAAATAATAGATTTAGGCCCCTTTAGCTTGTTATACCTATAAGAAGGAAAGCTTATCTCCTCCTTTCTAGATGTTGCTCCTTAATTCTACAGGCATCATTTTAGCCAATCAGTCTCTGAATTGCATGAGCAAGGTCACTAAAACCCTTTTGGCTTTTAAGTTTTAACCCCTCTGGGATTACAGCTTAAGAGCTAGTTAGCTGATCCCTCAATCTTTAATAGCTTAAAAATATTGAGTCTAGTATGGTGTTGCTTCAACCATGCGTGTTTCTCTATGGAGCTTGGCTATTACTAGAGGCAGCCAAGGTGGGACAACTGAATGTCATAGCCCCTACCCATCTGAGACCCGTACCCTTCACCTCCATCGCACTGCGGTGCCCATCTACATCCGTCTTAGCCTCTAATCCTGATATGCACTCCCAAACCGTTCAAATTGATCCCCTCGATAGCCCTCATCCAGTGCCTTGGAATTGGGTACTAGCCAATTTGACAGAAAGTAGCTCAACAGGAATAGTTAAAACACGCTATTACCGTTCCCAATCTCTTGTCTCGCCAGATGGGGAGTATGCTGCCTATAGCCGTATTCAGATGCAGGCGAAACCGGATTTTGTGCAGAGTCGAGTCAGCAGTGTTTTATTTGTAGAAAACTTGAAGACTGGAAATGTCCAGTCAATCAGCGCCACCTCGCCCTTTTCAGAAAATTCCTTGCCGACTGCTGAGGGAGAACAGAGGGGGGGGATGATCGCCATCCTGATCCCAGTTGGTTGGACTAAAACAGGCGATCGCCTATTGGCTAGAGAGTTTGAGTCTCTGTTTGGCTCTGATATTGCCTCAGATTATGCGGTTATTTGGCACCGTGATACCAATCGAGTTAACACCCTAGCCCCCAGCCATATCCACTACACCAATGCAGTGCTTTTAGGCTGGAGTCAAGCTCATCCGGATCGGGTGCTGTTCCGAGCCGGAATCCTGGGTGAGGAAACATGGCCTTTATGGACTGTGGATCTCAGTGGGCAAACTACCCGTGCCCTTGGCGATCAACCCCAGGTATTTGGTCGCAGTGTCAATAGTGCTTTGACAGGCCCTCAACCTTAAACAAGAAAGTCGCCGAATCAATGGCAAGAATCTTTTCATACTTGGCTCAAAAAGCGGCCAAATACTCAAGGTAGACCTTCACATCGTTAATGCAGTATTTTTGGTAATCCTTCAGTTCCATTGGTCATTCCCAATCTTCGTACTTCAAACCATCCACACGGCTAAACTCACGAGTGTTATGGGTCACGAGGGTCAGATCGTTGGCTAAAGCTACAGATGCTATGAGCAGATCATTAGAGCCAATT
>JAYKHH010000408.1:0-5255 GCA_035285265.1 Leptolyngbyaceae cyanobacterium
CCGTTTAAGAGGATGTTTTAAAAGTTCTACTTGGGTACCTCGAAAAATACAAATCTTGCGCTCATAACCAAGGTGATTCTCGTCGGATGGGGCAGTTTAACTGCCCCCACCCCAATTTATCGAAGTACCCACTTGACTGTATCCAAACCTAGAAGATCCCCCTCAATCTCCACGCTCAAGCACAGCGGCGCTAGAAGGAAGACTTGGAGCGGATTGCCCTGCGTGCTAAGGAATGAGACTTCAGCACTCTGTTATTTCTGAACCTGGGTCGGCAGATTTTGTACTCTGCAGGAAGGGAGCGATGTTTAGCTGCGATTTCTAATCGCCAGGGTAACTACTCACGCTCTTGTCAGAGAGCGCTTTGTTAACCCTTCGGGAAATCCGGTTTCCCTCTGCCCACTTGGGAGAGCAGGGTGGTTTCATTGTTACCATACAAAAATTAGACTCCTCCCTGACTCTTCTTTGACACCGAAGCCAGGGCGGTTAGAAACCGCAGCTACACGTAGCTTGCTTCCCGCAGGGTACAAAACCTGCCTGCGCAGGTTCAGACAGCCGAGAGGGAGGGGATCAGTGGTCCGGGATGGAGTCCGCGCAGGCGGACTTAGCTCGTGTAGCTGCGGTTTCCAACCGCCTAGCTTTTCTTGGGAGAGGGGGTGGGGGTGAGCGCAGCCTGAGTCATTACTTTGAATCCAATCCCCCCAGAATTGGGGGGTTAGGGGGGCTAGGAAGGCTATTGGAATGCAGATCAGGACTTCTCAAACAAGTTCTAAGGGTAAGGCTGATTTAGCATCAGCCGTTGCCTCAATGCAGCAACGCCCGCTGTTCAGCAACATCTCCGCGATCGCTGCATCTGAGTCTACGGCAAGAGACCCCATCGGCTGCTGTAGATAGGATTTCTAGTCTGTTGCTCCAGTTTTATTGCATCTTCGCAATAAAATAATGAGTAGCTACTACTGGGGTTTTGTAACAAAAATTATCAATTTTTTATCGAATTGTGTCAGATGCCAGTCAAACTGAGCTCCTGAGCCACGTTTTTTGGTACAAACACTGATGGGCTGCTAAACAGCACTAGACTTTTGGCTGAACCGGATGGGTTGAACTACAACCCTTGATTCTCCAGAACTCTCCCTAAAAGTTAGAAGTCTACTGAAATAGAAGATTAGAACCCGTATCCAAGGAGCTTAACCGAATGTTCACTCACGTCAAGCCCACCATTCGATACATTGCCCCCGATCACTTGCAAGGCCGGGCTTTAGTTAAGGTGGTCTATGTCGTGCTAGAGCCGCAGTATCAGAGTGCTCTCTCAGCCGCAGTCCGATCAATTAATCAGAACAACCCCAACCTTGCCGTTGAAATTAGTGGCTATCTCCTGGAAGAACTGCGAGATCCGGCCAATTACCAAGCGTTTGAGCAAGATGTTGCCGCCGCGAATGTCTTTATCGCCTCCCTGATCTTTATTGAAGACTTGGCAGACAAGGTCGTTGCAGCTGTGGAACCTCATCGCGATCGCCTGGATGTGGCTGTCGTCTTCCCTTCCATGCCTCAGGTGATGCGCCTCAACAAGATGGGCACCTTCTCTATGGCTCAGTTGGGTCAGTCGAAGAGTGCGATCGCCCAGTTCATGCGGAAGCGCAAGGAGAAGTCTGGTTCCTCCTTCCAAGACGGCATGTTGAAGCTGCTCCAGACCTTGCCGAAGGTGTTGAAGTATCTACCCTTGGATAAGGCGCAGGATGCCCGCAACTTTATGCTCAGCTTCCAGTACTGGCTCGGTGGCTCCCAGGAAAACCTGGAGAATTTTCTGCTGATGCTGGCAGATAAATATATCTTTAAGGGAAAAGAGATTCAGAGTTCCCAATACCAAGATCCAGTCACCTATCCCGACATGGGGATTTGGCATCCCCTAGCCCCGCAGATGTTCGAGGATGTCAAGGAATATCTGAATTGGTACAGCAGTCGTCGGGATATTTCTAAGGATCTCAAAGATCCCTTGGCTCCTTGTGTGGGCTTGGTGCTGCAACGGACTCACCTGGTGACTGGGGATGATGCCCACTACGTCGCCATGATCCAGGAATTAGAGTGCATGGGAGCACGGGTCATCCCAGTCTTTGCGGGGGGATTAGACTTTTCTAAACCTGTGGATGCCTACTTCTACGATCCCAGCGCCAAGGTTGAAACCCCTCATGTAGATGTAGTCATTTCCCTGACTGGATTTGCCCTAGTCGGTGGCCCTGCCCGCCAAGATCATCCTAAGGCGATCACGTCGCTGAAGCGGTTGAACCGTCCTTACATGGTGGCCCTGCCCCTGGTTTTTCAAACTACTGAGGAGTGGGAAGAAAGCGATTTGGGTTTGCATCCCATCCAGGTGGCGCTTCAGATTGCACTGCCGGAACTGGATGGAGCCATTGAGCCAATTATTCTGTCTGGTCGGGACGGAGCGACTGGGAAGGCGATCGCCCTCCAAGACCGAGTGGAAGCCATTGCTCAGCGGGCCATGAAGTGGGCCACCCTACGCCGCAAGCCCAAGGTAGACAAAAAGCTAGCGATTACCGTCTTTAGTTTCCCGCCGGACAAGGGCAATGTGGGTACTGCTGCCTACCTAGACGTGTTTGGCTCCATTTATAAAGTCATGGAAGCTCTGAGGCAAAATGGCTATGATTTGCCGGACTTGCCAGAATCCCCTGAAGCCCTCATGCAGGAAGTGATCCATGACGCTCAGGCTCAGTACAGCAGCCCGGAGCTAAATATTGCCTACCGCATGTCTGTGCCAGAGTACGAGGAACTCACCCCCTACCATGAGCGCCTAGAGCCATCCTGGGGCCCAGCTCCAGGGCACCTGAACACCGATGGACAAAACCTCCTGGTCTATGGCAAGCACTTTGGTAATGTATTTATCGGCATTCAGCCCACCTTTGGATATGAAGGCGACCCCATGCGGTTGCTGTTCTCCCGCTCTGCCAGCCCCCACCACGGGTTTGCTGCCTACTACACCTACCTCAATCAAATCTGGAAAGCCGATGCGGTGCTGCACTTTGGTACCCACGGTTCCCTAGAATTTATGCCTGGTAAGCAGATCGGCATGTCCGGAGAGTGCTATCCCGATAATCTGATTGGCATGATCCCCAATCTGTACTACTACGCGGCTAACAATCCCTCGGAAGCCACGATCGCCAAGCGTCGTTCCTACGCAGAAACCATTTCCTACCTCACTCCCCCCGCTGAAAATGCTGGACTCTACAAGGGTTTGAAGGAACTCAGCGAACTGATTGCGTCTTACCAAACCCTTAAAGATGGCGGACGGGGTGTTTCCATCGTTAACACCATCATGGACAAGTGCCGGATGGTTAACCTCGATAAAGATGTGGCCTTGCCCGATCAGGATGCCAAGGACATGACCGCTGAGGAGCGGGACACCGTGGTTGGTAAGGTCTACGGCAAGCTGATGGAGATTGAATCCCGGCTGTTGCCCTGTGGGTTGCATGTAATTGGCAAACCTCCTACCGCAGCCGAGGCGATCGCGACCCTCGTCAATATTGCTAGCATTGACCGTCCCGAAGACGAAATTTTGGGTCTACCCCGGATTCTGGCTAACAGTATTGGCCGGGATTTGGATGAAATTTATCGGCAAAGCGATCGCGGCAATCTTGCCGATGTAGAACTGCTCCAAGACATGACTTTGGCAACCCGTGCTGCGGTCACAGCTTTAGTGAACGAGCAGGTCAACGCGGAAGGTCGAGTGGAGCGAGTTTCTGTCCTCAACTTCTTCAACATGGGTCGGAAAGAACCCTGGATCGAATCTCTCCACGAATCCGGCTATCCCAAAGTTGATCCCGAGCAGATCAAGCCCTTGTTTGAGTACTTGGAGTTTTGCCTCAAACAAGTTGTTGCCGATAACGAATTAGGGGCTTTACTGAAAGCCTTGGAAGGGGAGTATATCCTCCCTGGCCCTGGTGGCGACCCGATCCGAAATCCCGATGTGTTACCGACGGGCAAAAACATCCACGCCCTGGATCCGCAGTCGATTCCCACCACCGCAGCGGTGCAGTCCGCCCAAATTGTGGTGGATCGTCTCCTTGATCGTCAACGCGCCGAAAATAATGGCGAGTGGCCGGAAACCGTTGCCTTTGTGCTGTGGGGAACGGACAACATCAAGACCTACGGTGAATCTCTGGCCCAGGTCATGCTCCTAGTCGGAGTACGTCCGGTGGCTGACTCCTTGGGTCGCGTCAATAAGCTGGAACTGATTTCACTGCAAGAGTTGGGTCGTCCTCGCGTTGATGTGGTGGTGAACTGCTCTGGAGTCTTCCGCGACTTGTTTATTAACCAAATGAATTTGCTAGATCGCGCCATCAAGATGGCAGCAGAAGCAGAGGAACCCTTGGAGATGAACTTTGTCCGCAAACACGCCCTCAAGCAGGCGGAAGAGATGGGAATTAACCTGCGCCAAGCCGCAACCCGCGTTTTCTCCAATGCCTCCGGTTCCTACTCCTCCAACATCAACCTGGCAGTGGAAAATAGCACTTGGGAAACGGAGTCAGAACTTCAGGATATGTATCTGGCTCGCAAGTCCTTTGCCTTTAACTCCGATAATCCCGGCACGATGGAACAAGACCGGGGCATCTTGGAAGCTTCCCTCAAAACCGTGGACTTGACGTTCCAAAACCTGGACTCTTCGGAGATCAGTCTCACGGATGTCAGCCATTACTTTGATTCTGACCCCACCAAAGTCGTCGCTAGACTCCGGAACGATGGCAAAACCCCCGCTTCCTTTATTGCCGATACCACGACGGCGAATGCCCAGGTGCGATCGCTCTCGGAAACCGTCCGTCTAGATGCTCGCACCAAACTCTTAAATCCCAAGTGGTATGAGGGCATGTTGAGCCACGGCTACGAAGGAGTTCGGGAACTCTCGAAGCGCTTGGTAAATACTATGGGCTGGTCAGCCACAGCGGGAGCCGTAGACAACTGGATCTACGAGGACACCAACGCCACCTTCATTGAAGATGAAGCGATGCGAAACCGCTTGATGAACCTGAATCCCAACTCGTTCCGCAAGGTGGTAGCCACCCTACTAGAGGTCAATGGTCGCGGTTACTGGGAAACCAGCGAAAGCAATCTTCAGTTGCTGCGCGAACTCTACCAGGAAGTTGAAGACCGCATCGAAGGCATAGAATAGTCGATAACCAAGGATGCTGGGAAAGTTCTACTAGGTTGCACTTTCCAGCATCCCCTAATCCTCTTCTCCTAGCTTTAACTCC
>JAYKHH010000409.1:0-8070 GCA_035285265.1 Leptolyngbyaceae cyanobacterium
GCGATCGCGAAGCTGACCGAAGCGATCGCGGATTTAAGGGATGAGGGGGGCGATCGCTTTTGTGAGGATGAAGGTAAATAGATTGCTGTCTTAGATAAAGTATAATCAAGCGGGTGAAGTAGCAACCAAAATACAAAATAGGATGGCAAGAACAACTTTTACAGAAATCCTAGAAGCTGCTGATCACTTATCACCTGAAGATCAAGAACATTTAATTGACATTTTACAAAAACGCCTTCGCGATCTCCGAAGAGCCTCTCTGGTTAGAGATGTTCAAGAAGCTCAAAAAGACTTTGCAGAAGGGAAATGTCAGGCCATGACTCCTGCACAACTTATAGAGCAAATTCTTGCGTGAACTACTCATGATGAAGCTTACTAGGCTCTTCTGGGCATAGGGTGATCCTGCGATCGCAGCTATACATAGCTTGCTTCCCGCAGGGTGGCAAACCCGCCTACCCCACGGGAACGCTTCAAAAACGCAGGTTCAGAAATGACAGGTTATTGAATTCTCATTCCTAAACCCCTAACCAACGGGCGGCATCCTTAGCATGGTAGGTGAGAATCATGTCGGCCCCAGCGCGTTTGAAACTGGTGAGGGTTTCCATAACGATGCGTTCTTCGTCTACCCAGCCGTTGAGGGCAGCGGCTTTAACCATTGAGTATTCGCCAGAGACATTGTAGGCAGCAACAGGGAGTTGGGTGGCTTCCTTGACGCGCCAGATGATATCCATGTAGGAAAGGGCGGGTTTCACCATCAGCATATCGGCTCCCTCCGCCACATCGAGGGCAACTTCCTTGAGGGCTTCGCGGCTATTGCCGGGGTCCATTTGGTAGGTGCGGCGATCGCCAAATTGGGGGGCAGAATCTGCAGCATCGCGGAAGGGGCCATAGTAGGCCGAAGCATACTTGGCAGCGTAGGACAGAATTGGGGTATCTTGGTAACCCGCTTCATCTAAGCCCTGACGAATTGCTTGGACAAACCCATCCATCATCCCGGAGGGGGCAATAATATCGGTTCCGGCCTTCACTTGGGCCACCGCTGTTTTTTTCAGGAGTTCTAGGGTGGGATCATTCAACACCCGTCCCGTCAAATCTCCGGTTTCTAGATAGCCACAATGTCCGTGGGACGTGTATTCGCACAAGCAAGTATCCGCAATCACCACCAAATCGGGGACGGCTGCTTTTACCGCACTGGCCGCTCGTTGGACAATGCCATGATCGTGCCAAGCCCCCGTTGCTTCGATATCCTTCGTATCGGGAATCCCAAATAGAATAATTGCCGGAATCCCCAGGTCGTAAACTTCTTTGGCCTCTTCTACAATCTTATCGATGGAGAGTTGATAAACCCCTGGCATAGACTTGACTTCTTGGGCAAATCCTTCACCCGGTACTGCAAACAGGGGATAGATCAAATCGCTGGTTGTGAGAACCGTCTCACGCACCATGCGGCGCAGTTGGGTTGTGCTACGGAGACGGCGAGGGCGATGGGTAGGAAACATACCTGTTAATATGTCGTTTCTAATGTGTCGTTTTCCAACAGTTTAAGTCCTGTTGCCTCCCTCCCACTCACGGTTTAAGTAACGTTCTGTTGCGATCGCCTGCGACTCCTAGCCAACGTTGAATAATCGCCCCACCACTCAACAGGAGGTTTCAGCATAAACCGGACTAACTCAAATACAAACGTGAAGTTACCTTTTCGCTGCAAGGTGACTTTGATTTCGTCCATATCTTCCGGTACGGTTGCCTGGTACTCTGCGCCAGAAAGGTGCAGTACGGCTAAACCCAAGTCTTCAATGAGGTATTGACGACGTTCTTGATGAATTTTCAGCAACTCCGCAGGTTCCGTTTTCGGATGGCAACTTCCCACCTTGCGAGGACGGCGCATTAAAGCCACAAAGGCATCAGGTTCCCGATCTGTGGTTCCAATTTTCCAGGTGCGGTCTAAATGGCTGATAATGCTACACCGTAAAGGTTTAGGCTCGCTGCCCAAAGGAAAAAATTGAGTTACTTCCGCAAAGCAGTGGAGGTGGGGATGATGAAACAAGCGGGCAAACACAGGGGTAATATTGCCCGTTTCCCCTTCCATAGTGAAGTCATTGAGAACCACAAACCCCAGCCCTTCTAAATCACGGGTGTATTGGGCTAAGGCATCGGTATCCAATCGAGCAAAGTCTTCCGGGTGAGTGGGGGGTAATCGTACCCCTCCCGGCAAGCCCTCGACCACCTTGGATTTCAGACCCATTAAGGGAGGCGCTACCATGCTAAGAATTAATAGGCTCGCGATCGCAAACCCCTTCCACCCAAACCCAAACGTAGCAATTAGCAAACCAATACAGGCATACAACAAAAATTCAGGCAGCAACATCAGGATTCCACCTCTGGCAACTCACAGGGTAGTTGGAGCATTTCTTCAAGAAATTGATCGAATTCCAACTCTGTTGCACCCTAGTCTAGTGGTATTTTTTGTGTACTGGAAGTTTTGTAACACTGCGTGAATCTATCTCCTACCCTTCCCACAAAAACCCCTAATCTCGTTAGCTGGCGAGGAAACCTGACGCTGGAGTTTGCTCAGCGCGAGGGTGCCACCCAATTAATCCACAGCCATATGCAGGCCCCCTTGCGGGTTCAGCGTCCTTTTTACCCAGAGGGGGCAGAAGTTTGTCATACGGTGATGCTGCATACCGCTGGGGGCATGGTGGGGGGCGATCGCTTAGCCATCGCCATTCACCTCCAACCCCAGACCCATGCCCTGCTTACCACCGCTGCCGCCGGTCGGGTCTATGGCAGCAATGGGTCAGAAGCCCGACAGTCGATCACCGTCCAAGTTGCTGACGGAGCCTGCATGGAGTGGTTACCCCAGGAAATGATCGCGTATAACCACGCCTTGTATCGGCAAGACCTCCGGGTTGAGCTTGCTCCTACGGCCACCTGGATAGGGTGGGAAGTGACTCGCTTGGGTCGCAGTGCCAGGGGCGAGAAATTTTTACAGGGAAATTGGCGATCGCGTACCGAAATCTGGCAATCCGGTCGTCCCCTCTGGATTGATCCTCAATGGATTAAGGGCGATCCAGAGATCTGGCAAAGTCCCCACGGTTTGTCAGGATTTCCAGTCATTGGTAGCTTTGCTTTCATTGGGCAATCCGTTTCATCGGATATTATCGACACAGCCCGAATGCTATGGACAAACCATCAGTATCCGGGAGCAGCAGGGGTGACACGGTTACAATCCGGTTTACTCTGTCGCTATCGTGGCCCTTCTACCGTGGATGCCCGCCGTTGGTTTACAAAGGTCTGGCAGCTACTCCGGCCTGCCTATCTAGAACGGCCTGCTTGTCCTCCCCGTGTTTGGCAGCGTTAGTTTGGTAATTTTAGTGTGGTCACTTCAAAAGAGGTCATAAATGCAACTGACTCCGCAGGAAAAAGATAAACTATTGATTTTTACCGCTGCTTTGGTAGCAGAACGGCGCAAGGATCGCGGCTTAAAGTTGAACTATCCAGAGGCAGTAGCTTACATTTCCGCCGCCATTTTGGAAGGTGCCAGGGACGGGCGCAGCGTCGCAGAGCTAATGACCTACGGCACCACATTGCTGACAAGCGCAGATGTGATGGAAGGCATTCCAGAGATGGTGCATGAAGTTCAAGTGGAAGCCACCTTTCCCGATGGGACTAAGTTGGTGACGGTTCACAATCCAATTCGATAATTTTATTGATACTGACTCAGCTATTTAAGGTTTTGAGGAGGAAAGCATGATCCCAGGAGAAATAATTGCAGAGGCGGGCGAGATTGAACTGAATGCAGGTCGCCCAACGGTGCAGATCAAAGTTGCAAATACGGGCGATCGCCCCATTCAAATCGGTTCTCACTATCACTTTTACGAAGTCAACAACGCCCTCACCTTTGACCGTGAAGCAGCGCGAGGAATGCGCCTAGATATTCCCGCTGGAACCGCCGTGCGCTTTGAACCGGGAGATGAACGAGAAGTCACTCTAGTTGCGCTAGTAGGTAGTCGTCAAGTCTATGGCTTCAATGGCAAAATCAACGGTAAGTTGGATAGTGATTAAGGTTAACAGTAATGCAATTACCAGAACCTGAAATTGAGCATTTTTACCGTTTGTATAAGCCACTACTGGTCTACGTCAATCAAAAATTTGATATTACCCCAGGGATTAAAACCCCAGAGGATATTGAAGGGTATCCCATGACGGAAACCAATAAAGTACGAGAAAAACTATACAAACAGCCTGAATTAATTGATGAGTTTCTTCAACAAAACAACAATGGGTTGTCTGATGACGATGCTGCCATTGTTTATGGTTGGAAAGGATTTATTAAGGCAGAATTTTGGATTTTCAGGTATCTGAAGAAATACACTGTGTTTCTTACTATAGATGAACCCTGTAAAGCCTACGGAGTCCTTGGGCTCTATAGTTCGTTTCCAGAAATGCTTGGCAATACCCTGCCAAGACTAGTCGGTGCTGTTCTATTACCCTTCAAAGGCCAGATCATTTATGATGGAATGCTTACGGGGCCTAATGTTTTATTTGGTAGGAGCTTTCGAGCGAATCTGAATGAAGAGTATGAAAAAGCTAAAGCTCGATTTGGCATTATTACCTCTTTAGAAGTTCCCCTAGAAGAATTGGAAACAGATGAGGTTGCTAAGTTAAAAACTTATCTCAAAAGTGCCCGTAGTCGGGAACTGAATGGAGCTGAAATTCAAACCCTCATTTCAAAAAGCTCAGCACTTAAGGAACTTTACTATCAAGAGATGGGTAAGGTATATGCCAAAAAATATGGTCAAAGGCTCCGAGAAATTGGCTTAAATAACGTCTGGATCGCTCTCTTTGAAGAAATGGTGATCGCAACGGATAAAACTAAAGAAGGAGTTGAAAAAATTCTGACTAGCATCTTGCCCGCTCCTCAACGACCCTTTGTTTATATTTATCACCTGAAAGGGAAATAGGCGATCGCTCAAGTCTACAGGAATAAACAGGAGTCAATATGAGTACGACAGATGAAAAACTAGAAATTCTCATTGATCAAGTGGGGCGATTTACGGAAGGAATCACAGAGTTCCGTCAAGATTTACGGGAAGGACTGGCTGAGTTCCGCGTAGAAATACGAGAGGGATTTACGGAATTTCGCCAGGAAATGAGCGCTATGCAGCAGTCCATGACCACGATGCAGCAGTCCATGACCACGATGCAGGAATCAATGGCAGAGATTCGGGATCTGACTCGACAACAAGCAGAGATTGTGAAGGAACAAGCCGAAACTTCTAAACGACAGGCAGAAACACTGGCTCAGTTCTTCGTAATCATGGAGAGCCAATCCCAAGCCGTTAAATATCTTTTAGAAAATCGCTAATTTTACAATTTTTTGGTTTATTAAAACGCCTAGGAGCATCACTATGAGTTACAGAATGGATCGTCGCGCTTATGCGGAAACCTTTGGGCCAACGGTGGGCGATCGCGTCCGGCTTGCGGATACAGAATTATTTATTGAAGTTGAGCAGGACTACACCACCTACGGCGACGAAGTAAAGTTTGGGGGCGGTAAGGTGATTCGCGATGGCATGGGACAATCTCCCATTCCCAATGCCGATGGAGCGATGGATTTGGTGATTACCAATGCCTTAATTCTGGACTGGTGGGGGATTGTTAAAGCCGATATTGGCATTAAAGACGGGCGAATTGCCAAGATCGGGAAAGCGGGCAACCCCTATATTCAAAATAATGTAGACATTATTATTGGCCCTGGCACTGAAGCCCTAGCGGGTGAAGGCATGATCCTCACCGCAGGCGGGATTGATACCCACATTCACTTTATTTGTCCCCAACAGATCGAAGTGGCGATCGCCTCTGGTATCACCACCATGATTGGCGGCGGCACTGGTCCCGCTACCGGAACCAATGCTACTACCTGCACCCCCGGCCCTTGGAACATGTACCGGATGTTGCAGGCCGCTGATGCCTTTCCGATGAACCTAGGATTTATGGGCAAAGGGAATAGTGCCCAACCTGCCGGATTAGTGGAGCAAGTTGCTGCGGGAGCGATGGGTTTGAAGCTCCACGAAGATTGGGGGACGACTCCAGCAGCGATCGACACCTGCCTGAGTATTGCCGATGAGTACGATGTCCAAGTGGCTATCCACACCGATACCTTGAATGAAGCAGGCTTTGTCGAAGATACGATCGCAGCCTTCAAAAATCGTGTCATCCACACTTACCACACCGAAGGTGCAGGCGGCGGGCACGCTCCAGACATTATCAAAGTGTGCGGTCAACCCAACGTTTTACCCTCCTCCACCAACCCCACTCGACCCTATACCCTCAACACCCTAGATGAACACCTGGATATGCTGATGGTCTGTCACCACCTAGACCCCAGCATTGCCGAAGATGTTGCCTTTGCCGAATCTCGGATTCGTCGAGAAACCATTGCCGCCGAAGACATTCTGCACGATCTAGGAGCCTTTAGCATGATTGCCTCCGACTCCCAGGCGATGGGTCGAGTTGGCGAAGTCATCATCCGTTCCTGGCAAACCGCCCACAAAATGAAGGTGCAGCGGGGCGTCCTACCAGAGGATTCCCAGCGCAACGATAACTTCCGAGCCAAGCGCTATATCGCCAAGTACACCATCAATCCCGCCATCACCCACGGGATTGCAGCCCATGTGGGTTCCGTCGAAGTCGGTAAGCTAGCCGATCTCTGTCTATGGCGACCGGCTTTCTTTGGAGTCAAGCCAGAGATTGTCGTCAAAGGCGGTCTGATTGCCTGGGCACAAATGGGAGATGCCAACGCCAGCATTCCCACACCGCAACCCGTGCATATGCGACCAATGTTTGGTAGCCATGGAGGTGCGATCGCCGCCACTTCCTTAACCTTTGTCTCCCAGGCATCCCTAGATCACGGAATTCCGGCTCAGTTAGGGTTACAAAAACCCGCTGTTGCTGTTTCCGGTACTCGCACCTTGAGCAAAGCGGATATGAAGTTGAATGAGGCTCTTCCCCATATGGAAGTGAACCCCGAAACCTACGAAGTTAAAGCCGATGGCAATTTGCTCACCTGTGAGCCTGCCACCGTTTTACCGATGGCGCAGCGGTATTTCTTGTTTTAATCGAGGAAGAATCGCCATTGCCAGCCACCTATCAGTTAGAGGTATGTACTTTCCCCTCCCACATTACCCATCCTGTGGGTCGAGTATCATAAATGGAGGGCACGGGCGAAGAGAAGTCAAGGCTAGGGGTTTTCAGCATCATGGTAAAAACCATTCAAAAGCCAGTCATCATCCAGACAGAGCGTGGTCTTACTATCGCAGGTACACGCATCACGCTCTACGATGTGATGGATTATGTGACAGAACACTATCCGCCAAAGTTTATCCGTGCAATGCTTGACCTTACCGATGAGCAAGTGCATGCTGCGCTTGCTTACATTGAGACATATCGTACGGAGGTTGAAGCAGAGTATCAACTCGTTCTCAAAGAAGCAGAGGAACTGCGACAGTATTATGAAGAACAAAATCGTGAGCGAACTGCCCGAATTGCTGCTAAGCCTCCAAAGCCAGGGACAGAGGCGATCCGGGCAAAGCTTCAAGCAGCAAGAGCCAAGCTTGAATCACGAGCATGAATTTTCTGGTTGATCATAATTTACGAGGACATTCTGTTGTCTTAGCAGGTAGTCTTGCTGCAAATGGTTGGCTTGAGCTAATCCCTATTCGCTTCGTTCTGTTTGAAGAAGCAGGGTTAGCAGTCACGAGTGATGATCGCGTTGTTTGGCGATATGCTCAGGCTAATCAGATGATTCTGATCACTGCCAACCGAAGTATGAAGGGGAAAGATTCTTTGGAGCAAGTAATGCGCGAGGAAAATACCCCCACTTCACTGCCTGTCGTCACGATAGGCAATATTGATCGACTAATGACTGAGCCAGACTACCGAGAGCGTTGCATCAATCGTTTGGTTGATATTGTAGTTGACATCGAAGATTATCAAGGTGCACAGCGAATTTTCATTCCGTAATCGCTTAACGTTGTGCGATCGCCCATCGCTGTAGCTTGGGGTTCCTCC
>JAYKHH010000410.1:0-4572 GCA_035285265.1 Leptolyngbyaceae cyanobacterium
CCCCTTGGAGGACATCATTGAGAGAAGCGGCTGCCCACCGATCTAACACGAGCTGAGGCTTAGGGGTATTGTCCAACAGAAGATTGCCTTTGCTATCCGTTACCTGAGCAATCATAGTAGTTTCTGAGCGCCAACCATTATTAGCAAAGGTGGCATAGGCACTGGCCATTTCCAAGGGGGTTAGGTCTACGGAACCCAAAGGCAGAGAAATGACAGGCTCAATCGGACTCTTGATGCCTAGAATCCGGCACACTTCAATGACTTTATTGAGCCCCACCTCCTGACCAATCCGGATAGCTGGAATATTGCGGGACACTTCTAAGGCTCGACGAATCGTAGTCGGCCCCGAAAAAGAGCCATCATAGTTTTTCGGTATGTAAATCTCATCCCCATCTGGATAACTAATTGGGCTGTCATTCACTCCAGACTCTGGCGTGTAGCGACCGGTTGCAAACGCAGTGTAGTAAACAAACGGCTTAAAGGCAGAGCCGGGTTGACGCAGGGCTTGAATCGCACGATTGAACTGCTGTTTACGGTAATCTACACCGCCTACCATTGCTTTAACAAATTGAGTTCTAGGATCAACGGCTACTAAAGCCATTTGATCGGCATACAGACCCTGACTATAGATTCTTTGATGTCCTCGCTTCACCACATCTTCGGCAATTCGCTGTAGACGCAAATCCACAGTTGTTTGCACCCTCATGCCACCTTTCAGCACGGCATCTCGTCCAAAACGCTTCGTCAATTCCTGGACAACCGCATCAGTCACATAGGGAATCTCGCTACCACGAAAGGACGTGATTTTACCTAACTTAATGACCTGCTGTCGAGCAGCTTTTGCCTCCTTGGGCGTGATCCACTGTAACTCTTGCATCCGGTTCAGGACGATCGCTTGCCGCTGACAGCTAATCTTTGGAGCAAATTTATCAGTGCAGCGAAATTGCGTTTTAGTCAGATCGTCAGCTAAGAATGGGCTATAGCTTTCAGGAGCTTGGATCAAACCCGCCATCATTGTGGATTCTGCCAAATTTAAATCAGATGCAGATTTACCAAAATAACTCTGGGCAGCCGTTTGAACACCGTAGTTATTGTGACCCCAATAGACTTGATTAAGGTACAGTTCCAGAACCTGATCTTTCTGAAGAATTTGTTCTAATCGCAGGGCTAAAACTGCTTCTGCCACCTTGCGACTCAGATTGCGTCTGGGAGACAGAAACAGATTTTTCACTAATTGCATGGTCACGGTAGATCCCCCTTCTACCGTTCGCCCCCGATCTAAGTTCACTACAAAGGCACGGGCAACACCCGCAGGACTAATGCCGTGATGGAAGTAAAAGTGACTATCCTCAATCGCTAATACGGCTCGCTTCAAGTGTGGAGAAATTTTGTCTAGGGGAATCACCTCTCGGTTCGCTTCACCATGAATACTAGACAGGAGGTTGCCCTTAATATCGTAGATATAGCTGGTTTCCGTGGGGACGTAGTTGCGTAATACCCTTACATCCGGAAGATTGCGGAAGCTAATTGCCAAGCCTACCAAACTCCCAGCCACGACTGAACTAGCTAGCATGGTGATACCTAGCAAAGTGCCTCCAGTTACTCTGAGTACGGATTGGAGAAACTGAAAGTTGGGGGTTGGTACGGGAGAGGGTTTCTGTCTAATGGTGTTAGACGACACAGTAGTTTTAATTCCTCAACACAAAGAACTTATTTAAATCAGTACTAGCAAAAACTTGGCTTCTGGAAAGATTCATTCTACTGGAGCCAAGGCAAAGACGGTATATGGTTTTTACTTATCTCTTGGTAACTCCCTGCCCTGCCATAACATAGTGATAAATCCTGCCTGATTAGGTTTCGTCGGTTGATTGGAAGGCAAAGTTCCCTAAGACAGACTCGATACAAGAGTCTGAGATAATTAGACCAGGAAAAAGACCTATTTGTCTCATTCTCCAGATTGAAAGCAAAATCTGTGCTATCCAAGGTCTCTGGAGAGTATAGCTACCCCATCGTCAATTTGCAAAGCATGACTTCACGGCAATCTCTCAATGTGACTTCACCCCTGTCCTGGCTGCGTCGCGGCATTAGTGAAATTTTTCCGGATCAGGCAGATTCCAATCATGTGAATGAAAATCTGGAACAGCGGTTGATGCGTGCAGAGCGTCCCCTGCGAATTAAGTTGGGCATTGATCCAACGGGTACGGATATTCACTTGGGTCATAGTATCTTGTTTCGGAAGTTACGGGCCTTTCAGGATGCTGGGCATACTGCAGTATTAATTATTGGAGACTTCACGGCGCGGATCGGTGACCCAACGGGTAAGTCGGAAGTACGCCGCCAGCTAACGGCTGAAGAAGTGGCTCAAAATGCTCAGACCTATCTCGATCAAGTGCGTCCTATTTTGGATTTCGAGACCCCTGGACGGCTAGAAATTCGTTATAACGCTGAGTGGCTCTCTCAGTTAGACCTACCCAAAACCCTGGAACTCCTAGCCACCATGACTGTTGGGCAAATGCTAGCTAAGGAGGGATTTGCAGAACGCTATCAGCAGGGCAACCCAATTTATTTACATGAATTTCTCTATCCTCTGATGCAAGGGTATGACTCCGTAGCAGTCCAAGCCGATGTTGAGTTGGGCGGAACCGATCAAAAATTTAATTTGGCAGTGGGTCGAGATCTGCAACGACATTTTGGGCAAGTACCTCAGTTCGGTCTACTGATGCCGATTCTCTTGGGCACGGATGGGGTACAAAAAATGTCCAAGTCCCTCGGCAACTATGTAGCGCTGTCGGAAGACCCCTTGACGATGTATTCCAAGCTCGAAAAGATTCCCGATCGCCTCCTAGAACAATACGTTGAACTCCTGACCGATCTCGCCTTGGATCAGTTACCAGAAAATCCCCGCGATCGCCAAAAACTGCTGGCTTTAGAGGTCGTCACTCAATATCACGGAGAAGAAGCCGCAAAACAAGCTCAACAAGCTGCACTGACCTTAATTCAGGGAGATGCCACCCAAGCCAATGCGGTTCCAGAATTTTCCCTGGCAAAGGTGCAGTTTCCTGCCAAGCTGTTTTATATTCTCAGCACCAGTCAGTTGTGCAGCGGCAGCTCCGATGCTCGGAGGCAGATTCAAGGCGGAGCAGTGCGAGTGGATGGCGATCGCATCAATGAGGTTAATCTTACCTACCAAACCCCGGAGGAACTCTATGGGCGAGTCCTACAGGTTGGGAAAAATCGATTTTTGCGCTTAATTCCCTAAAAACCGCGTCCTCAATTCCTTGTCCCACCCATATGTAAGGGCATAGCAGTGCCATGCCCTTACCCACACTCGGCTAAATTGGCATACTCTTCTTGCAGGCAGTCGAGGAGACGCATATAAACTGGAAAGATTTTTCGGTACACCTCTACATTGTCTGGATTAGGAATGTATCGCTGAGTATTGCCCCAACTCGAATTAATCGCATCCAAAGATGGGATTCTTTGGAGAGCGTAGAGTCCTAACACGGCTGCCCCCCAGCAAGAACTACCATAGCTAGCTACAACGCTCACCTCCTGAACAAACACATCGGCTAGTAGTTGTCGCCAAAACTCAGATTGGGCTAAGCCCCCAGTAGCTTGAATACTAGTAGGTATGCCAATGCAGTCTTGTAATGCTTGCAAAACCAGATTTAAGTTAAACGCAATACCTTCAAACACCGCTCGAATCAGGTGAGCTTGGGTATGCTCTAGGGTTAACCCAATAAAGGCTCCACGGGCACGGTTATCCCATAGGGGTGCCCGTTCACCTGCTAAGTAAGGATGGAAAATCAAGCCTCCAGCACCGGGAGCCACACTTTGAGCCATTTCTGCTAGCCAATCGTAGGGATCTTGATCCAGAGCTGCGGCGGTGGCGGCATGGCTCAACTGATCTCGCACCCACTGCAAAATGATCCCGCCACTGTTCACCGCTCCACCTACGATCCAAAGATCTGGGGTGAGGGCATAGCAGAAGAGTCGTTCCTGGGGATCTGTCCAGGGCTGATTGACAAGGGTGCGGACTGCGCCGCTGGTGCCGACGGTGACGACCACCTTGCCTGGGGCGATCGCTCCCACACTTAAATTAGCCAATCCGCCATCACTAGCCCCAATCACAATGGGCGTGTCCACAGGAATTCCCATTAGCTCCGCGCTGGTTGGGTTCATCGGTCTGAGCACCTGGGTGGTCGGAACGAGTTGAGAAAGCTTATGTTCTGTGATTCCAGCAATTTCTAGGGCTTCTTGATCCCAGGTCAGGGTTTGCAGATTGAATAAACCCGTTGCGGAGGCGATCGCGTAATCTACCCAATAGTCTTGAAACAGGCGGTAGAAAATATACTCCTTGATCGAGATAAATTTAGCAGCTTGAGCAAAGAGTTGAGGCTTTTCCTGGCGTAACCAGATCAATTTCACCAAAGGGGACATCGCATGGATCGGGGTTCCCGTACGACGGTAAAGGTCGTGGCTTCGTGGCTCCTGCTTGAGTTGTTCTGCCCAGGCAGCACTGCGATTATCTGCCCAGGTCATACTTTTCGTCAGCGGTTGTCCCTGACCATC
>JAYKHH010000411.1:0-29436 GCA_035285265.1 Leptolyngbyaceae cyanobacterium
CAGCAGGTCAGGAGACTGGGCCACTAACATACCAATTTCTAGGCGTTGTTTTTCACCGTGGGCCAGCAGAGCTGCTTGAATATCTGCCTTGGCACTTAAGCCAATGGTTTCGAGCAAACCTACGACCGTCATCTTTTCATTGTCGGGCGCTTTCCCGAGCAACGTCTGAAAAACGTTCTTGTGCTGGTTGCAGGATAATTCTAGATTTTCACGGGGGCTAAGATTCAGGTAAACGCGGGGAGTCTGGAACTTACGCCCCACCCCTAAACGAGAAATTTGATGCTCTGAAAAGGCTCGTAAATTCCGGCCTTTGAACCTGACCTCCCCAATGGTGGGTTTCACCTTGCCCGTGATCACATCTAGAAACGTGGTTTTACCCGCTCCATTGGGGCCAATCACGACCCTGAGCTCGCCCACATCCATCGAGAAGTTAAGCTGGTTCAGTGCCTTAAACCCGTCAAAACTGACGGTTAGGTTTTCAATTTCCAATATTTTTGCGTTCATTTTCTACTTCAGGGTCTTCTTCAAGGCTGGGGTAAGTGGCGGTGTACCTGCGACGACCGAATAAGGCTTTCAGTTGGAGTAAGCCCTCGGTGCGTAGCCAACCAATCAAACCATTGGGGAGAACCATGACCACAATCAGGAACAAAGCTCCCTGGAAAAATAGCCAGATTTGAGGAAATTGTTCGCTCAGAAGGCTTTTAGCAAAGTTAACGAGCAGCGTACCTAAGATGGCACCGACTAAACTGGCTCGACCGCCTACCGCTACCCAGATCACCATTTCAATCGAAAAGGCAATATCCATCGCCTTAGGCGAGATGATCCCAGTTTGGAGCGTAAACAGTGCCCCAGCAATTCCAGCTAGTCCGGCAGAAACGGCAAAAACTAAAACCTTAAATCCGGTTGGGTCATAACCAGAGAATCGTACCCGACTCTCATCATCGCGAATGGCAACGAGTAAGCGACCAAAGCGGCCTTGGGTTAACCAACGACAGAGAGCATAGGTGAGCACCAAAAACACGACTGTGAGGGTATACACCACAAACTGGGTTTTAGGCTCTCGCACCGTTGCCCCAAAAATAGTTTTGAAGTCAGTTAAGCCGTTGGTACCATTAATCAGTTTTTGCTGACCATTGAAAAAGTTGAAGAAGATAATGGTGCTGGCTTGGGTGAGGATGGAGAAGTAAACTCCCCGAATCCGGTTACGAAATACCAAGTAGCCCAACAAAGCACCCAAGAGGGCTGGGACTAGGATAATGGCGATCGCACTCACGGGAAACGAATAAAATGGCTTCCAAAACCAAGGTAATTCGGTCACCCCGTACAGCGTCATAAACTCTGGAAGTTGGATACTGGCATTCGCAGGAATTTGCAGTTTTAGGTGCATCCCTAAGGCATAACCGCCCAAGGCAAAAAATACCCCATGTCCCAGACTCAACAATCCGGTATAGCCCCAGATCAGGTCAATTCCCAGGGCAGCGATCGCCAACGCGAGAAACCGTCCCATTAAATTGAGGCGAAAACCAGTTAGGAGTAGCGGCACCACAAAAATCAGGACGAGCGCCACTGCTACAACGATTGCCGCTTCAACCAGGAGTCCCTGGCGATTTTTTCCGTCTAAACCAAGTTTAGGCATCCACAGTACGCCCCTTTTGCGGAAAGATTCCAGCCGGTCGGATTTGTAGAAAGGCAACAATCAAGGCAAATACCATCACCTTGGCCATACTAGTGGTCGCAAAGAAACTAAAGAGTTCAGCCAAAGGCTTGATCGGGGTGAACATGATTGCTAAGGTTCCAGAACCAATCAGATAATTCACCGTACCAATGGCAAGGGCAGCCACAATCGAGCCGACTCATTTACCGACTCCCCCCACCACCACAACCATGAAGGTGTCCACAATGTAGTTTTGGCCCGTGTTTGGGCCGACGGAACCCAGCAAACTCAGGGCACAGCCCGCCACCCCCGCCAAACCGGAACCAATGGCAAAGGTTAAAGAATCTACTTTTTCTGTAGGGATTCCGAGGCAGGCGCTCATGCTGCGGTTCTGAGTCACCGCTCGAATGCGTAAACCCCAAGGCGATCGCTGCAAGAACAAATAAATTCCCACTACACACAGAATCGTCAGGGTAATAATAAACAACCGCGCATAGGGCAACTGAAACGTTCCCAGAGGGATCCCCCCTCGCAGCCATTTGGGAGCAGTGACATCGACGTTTTGAGCGCCGAACCAGGGCTGTAGCACCGCCAACTTATAGGCTTGACCTAAAACGGCTCCCACTGCTAAGGAGATACCTAAAGAAAGGGGCAGGAGGATTGCGATCGCCCAATTGCGGATACGCTCAAAGTCAGCTCGACGAGATACCAGCCACAGTCCGCCAAAAAATAAGATGCAAAATAGAGCTAGACCAATCACCAGAACCCAGTTCACACTCCGCACAAATTGTTGCAGAATCAAACTCACGCCCCAGGTTGCTAGCAGCGTTTCAAGAGGCCGTCCGTAAAGATAGCGGATCACCCCTCGTTCCAGGACAAACCCCATCACCCCAGCGACTAAAAACGCTGCAATTAAGGCAAAGAAAATATAAAACTCAAACCAAGACCCACCTAGGGCTTTGAAGCCATTCTGCACCACAAACGTAGTGTAGGCCCCTAACATCATCAATTCTCCGTGGGCCATGTTGATCACGCCCATCAGTCCAAAGACGATGGCTAAACCTAAGGCTGCCAGGAGTAGAACTGAACCAATACTAATTCCGTTAAAGAGCGAATATAACAAATCTGACAAGGGGGTTCCTCCCGTGATTTTAGATAGCGCTGCGCGCTGCTGCGCCCAAAGATTTTGGATTTTGGACTTATAACAATCCAAAATCCAAAATCCAAAATCCAAAATTCCTACACCTTGTACTTGCTGCCCTTCGCGGGGTCAGAGTGATCGCAAGCATACCCTTTCGTCTCTTTGACGAACTGGTTCCAAGGAATCGGTTTCACGGCTTCTTTGGTTTCGTAGACGATGTTAAACAAGCCATCATCTCTGACTTCCCCAAGTCTCACAAACTTGGAGATGTGATGGTTGTTTTCCATGGTTACTGTCCCTTCTGGAGCTGCAAAGGTTTGGCCTAAAGCAGCAGCCCGGACTTTTTCCAGATCATCTGCAGTGCCTGCCTTTTCAACAGCTTGCTTCCAGAGATAGACCATGATGTAGGAAGCTTCCATCGGGTCATTGACCACGCGATCTGCCCCGTATTTCGCCTTGAAGGCTTCTACAAACTTCTTGCTTTCAGGAGTTTCAACGGTTTGGAAGTAGTTCCAAGCGGCATAGTGCCCCTTGAGATACTCAACCCCAATTGCCTTTACTTCTTCCTCAGCAATACTGACGGACATGGTGGGGTATTTATCGGGGCCGAGTCCTGCGCCCTGTAGTTGCTTAAAGAAAGCAACGTTACTATCACCATTCAAAGAGTTGAAAATCACGCCGCCATTGGGGAGGGCTGCTTTGATCTTGGTGATAATGGCTGTAACTTCAGTGTTGCCTAAAGGCAAATAATCTTCACCAACCGTCTTCCCACCCAAAGCTTCTAGTTGAGCCTTAATGATGGTATTTGCAGTCCGGGGGAACACATAGTCAGACCCAACCAAGAAAAATTCCTTGCCCTTATTCTTGAGCAACCACTCGACTGCAGGCTCGATCTGCTGGTTGGGAGCCGCTCCCGTATAGAAAATATTCTTAGAACACTCTTGTCCCTCGTACTGGACGGGGTACCAGAGCATATGATTCTTGGACTCAAACACAGGCAGAACAGCTTTGCGGCTAGCAGAAGTCCAACAACCAAATACGGTCACAACCTTGTCTTGATCGATTAGCTTGGTTGCTTTTTCAGCAAACGTGGGCCAGTCAGAGTTGCCATCTTCGACAATCGCTTCAATTTGCTTGCCGAGGACACCCCCTGCTTTGTTAATTTCTTCAATTGCCAATTGCTCAGCATCAACGACGCTCTTTTCACTAATCGCCATCGTGCCGCTGAGAGAATGCAAAATCCCCACCTTAATGGTGCCCCCTGCAGCCGCTGGAGAAGCAGCTGGAGAAGCATCTGGGCTAGCAGTAGGAGCATTAGGCTCTCCGCAAGCTTTTAGCAACAAGCTGGTGCCCAAGGTGGCAGAGCTATACAACAGGAACTTACGACGGTCAAAACGTTTTGTCATGGAGTGAATGGTTCCCTCACCAAATTCTGTCATTAGTATGAAGACATACAGAATAAAGGTGGGGTAGTCGGGAACTTTTTTTTGTATTTTCAGATACAGTTTTAAACTAAATTGAATCTTATATAACCATGATGTAGTCAAGATAACTCTCGAACATCATAGGTATTCAGTCATTGGGCATAGACTGGGCAAGATTGAAAAATCAAAACTTAATGAGGATTTAAGGTGGAAAATGCCAAGAACTGGGGATTGCCGAGAGGGGCTGAGGTAGGAGTAATCCCTTGCCATCCCTACTTTTCCTCACGTCAACCTCAAAGGCGGGCATGGAGGGATTACTCCTAACACCCTAGGGATCCAAGGGGTAACTAAAGAACTTGTTTGAGAAGTCTTGATCTGCATTCCGATCTCCTTCATAGCCCCCCTGACCCCCCAATTCTGGGGGGGGATCGGCTTCAAAGTCCCCCAGGATTGGGGGCCAAACGGGAGTTATAAGGGGGCAGGTACAGGGGGGTAGAGACGTTTCAAACAGCTTCTCGGGGAGCTACTCCTCTCTACAGGTTTTTTACTTAACCAACTCTAAAGCGCGGTTCACTAGCCCCTGAGCCGTTAAGCCGTTCACTGCCATTAATTCCCCAGCACTAGCGGTGGTCTCGCCTCGTTTCCAGGCAAAGGTGTCTCGCTTAGCAGCACTGCGAAGCATGAGCGGTTCTAACATACCACTGGCACCGCCTGTGACGCCAATTAAGGCATCGCCATCGAACAGAGTTGAAAACCCTGCATCATCTAAAAAGTCACCATCGGGTTCAGAGCAGATCTCCCAGGCAACATCGGAGGAACGGTAGAGACGACGGGGACTCACCACGGAGACGATGCGCGATCCAATGCCTTGAGTTGCCAATTCTGTAGCCGCTTCAAAAACGGGGATCAAGGTCATATCACCGATGACGGCAAACACAACGGTCTTGGAACCGGGGGTTTCTTGGAGGGTGATCGCGCCATCTTGCAAAGCTTGGCGAGTCTGCTCCAGGGTGGTGCGAATCGGCAAGGGTGATTTACTAGCGGTAATCACAACCCCTTTATTCTTGAGGGTGAGTGCCCATTCGTAGGCGACTTGGATACTATTGGCATCGGGGGGAAACACCGGAAAGATATTGCCATTTCGCATCATGGCAGCGAAGTAGGCTTCAATCTCTGGGCGTTGGTGGGTCCAACCATTCCGGCCTTGCTCCAAGGCTCCGGCTGTGAACAGGGTGACTGTAGCAGGAGCAGGACGGCGCAACTCTGCCATCGCTTGGGTGACGGTTTGCCAAATCGGTAAACCATTGATCGCAAAGGACTCATAGGAACACCAGAGGGTGCGTGACCCCATTAAGGCTAAGCCCGCCGCCAAACCTGCACAGGCATCTTCACTAAGCGGCTCGTAAACCTGTCCAGTGGGGCTTTGGTTGTAGAGTGGATCATCCGTCGGGTGAATGATTTTCAAAGCTTGGTTGATATTAGCAATACCAGACGCTTCATTCCCATCGGCATTGGTGACAATATAGGCGGGGTCTAACTGGCCCACCTTGCCTACTAAACGGCCCATAGCGGTGGTGGAAACCTGGGGCGCGCCACCGATCGGATATTCTTCTAAAGGAAGTGTTCCTAGGTCTGGTAAGGGCAATACAAACTCAGTTACTGCCGTTTTAGCTGCAGGGCCACCGCCTGCCCGTTCACAGTTGGTTCTCACCAGTTGCCAAGCGTCGGGAGTCAAGGCACGAGCTTGCAGAGCCGCGACAATATCTCCATTCTCTAGGGTGTGTTGGGCATAGAGGTTGTGGGATTTAGCACCCCGTGCATGAACGCCAGCGCCTTTGAGCTGCTTGATAATGAAGACCGTTAGCTTGCCACCAAGGGCAGACTTGGCAGCCCGATCCACCCCTTCCAGAACAGCTTGGGTAAAGCTTAAGCGCTGCTTAAACGAAAAAGCAGTGCTGTCCACATAGGCCAAGGGTTGATCTTGGTCATCAAAGTCTTTGGCATCTACGAGTATGACTTCATCAAACCCATTCCCTCGCCAGTAGTCCACCATACCTTGATTGGTTTGTAGAGATACCATGCTGTGGTGTTCTTGACTGTAGCCATTCCAGACTAAAACGGGCAGAAAGTTGGTGACTTGGGGGTAAGCCGTATGGAAGTGAGTCATCGAACTCATGATGTAGGGTTCACCCAGTCCCCCATCTCCAACGGTGAAGGGAAACAGCTTACTGCGGTGGAGTAATGCGGCTGCCATAGCAAAATGCTGACCCTGACCTAGAGGCCCAGCGGGAGCTAGAATACCGGGAATGAAGCCAGAGAGGTGCCCTAGCAACCCATGCTTTTCACGGAAGCGATCGCGCAACTGTTGTACGGTCTCAATCCCCATATCTTCCAAGGAGCGATCGAGAAACATGGCGCTATAGAAACCCGGCGCATGGTGCCCCACTTCCGTCACAATGTTTTTGTAACCCAGCATGACCAGGGCTGCATAGGCTTCCGCTTGACTGGCAAATCCACCGGGATGGCCAGAAGCCTTGCTAGCAGTCATCTGCAAGATTAAGTACCGAAGTGCATCTGCCATCAGCAAAGTTTGGAAGGTAGCAGTGGGATCGGTCGGATTTGAGATTGCGGAACTTCCCTCGGCGATCGCCTGGACTTTGCCATAGGTTTCAAACTCAGGCAACGTATCTGCAAAATACTGAATTCCTTCACAAAAAGCAGGAGCCGTGGATATAGGATTGGGAGTAACAGCAGTCATTCTTGAGATACCTATTACAAAAAGTGGATGGAGCTGCGTGGGTCTGCGTGGGTAGGTTTTCGATGATCCCCACCTCAGTCGGGTCGCTATCCTCAGAACCGAAAAAATGGCTGAGTTGCCGGGTGCTAATAACTAATCGTACACAGCCTGCTGCCCAAAAACATAAAGCAGCGTGAGTTTACCAGATTTCTACGAAGCCATGGAAACTCTACGTCGCCCAGTTTAATGAGGACGGCACAGGCAACTGGCTTGAACTCAGCATCAACAGCCCTGCCCCTGCCCTAAAAGCTAAGTTTGCAGATCAAGCGGAGATCCTGACCTACGCCCGGATGGCTGCGGACACAGTAGGTGCTACCCCCCTGGATCGGCCCGAATGGATTTCGGCGGCCCCCAATGGTGAAGTCTATTGCACCCTGACCAATCACAGCCAACGCAAAACCACCGATGCCCCTAACCCCCTAGCCCCTAACTCCTGTGATCACATCATCAAGTGGAAGGATAGCCAGAACCCCATCGGCACCACCTTCCCATGGAATATCTTTGTGCTTGCCCAGGATACCCATAACATCGAGAACAGCGCCTTCGGGAGTCCCGATGGTCTCTGGGCTGCTCCAAAGGGTCGGCTATTTATCCAAACCGATAGAGATCAGCCGATCGTCAATGGCGTGAAGCTAAATGACCAGATGCTCGTTGCTGACCCCACCAGCACGGGAGAGATTCGCCGGATGTTTGCAGGGGTTACGGATGATGAGGTTACTGGTATAACAGTCACCCCCGATCACCGGACAATGTTCATCAACCTCCAACATCCCGGTAATGGCAATCCCCAGAAGACAAACTTTCCAGCATTACCGGGTAGCGGTAAGACACCTCGTGACGCTACCCTGGTCATCATCCGAAAGGACGGTGGAATCGTGGGTTCCTAGAGTCTATCGGAAAGGCCATGCCAAGATAACTTTGCATGACGCTGTTTAATGGGTTGGTATCTAGATGTGAAAGCTACATAATCTGAACGATAGAACCGAAGAACCACTTAAATTATGTTTAGACATTGGTTTTCGAGCAACTTAGGAATTAGTCAAACTCGTAGGGAACAAGTATATCTCGATATATGCAAGGCGGTGACCCTAGAAGATGTTAGCTATTGGATTCAGGTTCTATTTGCAGCCGGGATCGCCACCCTAGGATTAGTGTTGAATAGTCCCGCAGTAATTATTGGCGCAATGCTCATCTCTCCATTAATGGGAGGAATTCTTGCGAATGGACTAGCCTTAGCAACAGGCGATGTCATCTTGGCTATGCGGGCACTTTTAAATCTGATTCTGAGTTGTATAGTTGCTATTTCCTTTGCAGTACTACTCGTTTCTTTACTGCCTTTCAAGGAGATGACCAGTGAAATTGCTTCGCGGATTCGTCCCAATATCTTAGATTTGGTAGTGGCTTTATTTTCTGGTGCAGTCGGTTCGGTTGCCATTTGCAAGGAATCCAAAGGAGTAGCAACTTCTGTTCCTGGCGTGGCTATTGCAGTGGCTTTAATGCCACCCTTATGTGTGGTTGGCTATGGTGTTGGAATCGCGATCAGTCTCGACCCTGCCAAAGGATTACAGGTGGCTAGTGGTGGCGGATTACTATTTTTTACTAATCTAGTAGCGATTACATTTACAGCCATGTTGGTGTTTTTAAGTTTGCACATTGACAATGATCAAGTCAAAGAAAAGGTAAAGGAATGGCGAGCAACAGATAAAGAAAGTCTATGGATGCAGGGCATTTTTGAACAATTACCTATCTACGATAGATTCAAGAAGATTGGCAGTCTTCCGGGTAGATTCTTGTTAATTTTTACTACCATTGGTCTCATAAGTTTCCCTCTGAATGAATCCTTAAGCCAACTCAGGCGTGAAATCGTTTCACAGCAGCAGGAAAATAAAATTCGAGGATCAGCAACAGAAGTATGGCAAAAAGATTTTGCCAATTTCCCGACTGGTGAACCACGTTCTTATATCAGCAATATTGCCACTTTTGAACAAAACAAAAAACTCGTTGTGCAACTTCAAGTTTTTAGCAGCAAACAGTATACAGCGGAGGAACAAAAAAAATATATTCAAATTTTAGCCAATCGTTTAAATAAGCCACCGGAATTAGTGGGATTGAAACTAATTGAAATTCCAACCACATCCCATGAGGTTTTGCATCAAGAAAAAATAGCCGTAAAAGAAGAGCAACCTGCTGAGCCTTTAATCACCATTGCTCAGTTACAATCGAACTTATTACAAGAAGTACAATCTGCCTTGGCCGATATAGAGCTTCCAAAGCCTGCAAAATTGATCAACTATGAATTGATCACTGGCCCCCTCGAACCCTTTAGAGTTCGTTTAGTCTATTTAAGTGAGCGTAACATTGATGGAGATGCTCAAATTCTGTTGAGGGCTAGCATCAAAAATAAGCTTGATTACCAATCTGCAACAGTAACTATGCAGAGAATATCCACTGCTCCAGGAGTTATATCTTTTGAGTTAGACCAATCGGTATTAACGCCCAATAATCAAAATTTATTAGATCGTATCGGGCAAATTTTGCAACAGCAACCTAATCTCAACCTAAACGTAACCATGAACCAGGAAGCAAATGAGCCAAAGGATATTATTCAAAGGCGATCGCAAGTGATTACTCAATATCTACAATCCAAATGGCAAATTAATCAGGACAGGATCGCAGTACAACCTGGGACTGAAACCCAACAAAATGCAAAACTTCAGTTCACCGTCAACCTGTCGAAGAATTTGCAACTGGGAAGTTTGGCAGCACCCCGTTGAGGGTTTGTGCAGTCTCAATTCACAGGGGAACACCTCGATTCATCGAGATTTTGTGGCGGATTCGCCACCCCACCCCCCCAATTCGTTCTTTTAGGGAGCAGGATTTGAATTTTTCGAGGTTCCCAAGGTTAAGCTCGACTTTAGCCATTCCTGAAATCCTTGTAGGGTTGTGATTCTGGCATCTTAGAAATGCCGTCTGACTTTTTGAGAGGTCGGTCGATCCCCTTGAAATTCAAAAAGTCCAGCCGCAGCGTAGAACTCCAGGCTAGGCTGTCAGTTAGACGCAACGCCAATGGCTAAAGCCGAGCTGATAGTAGTATGACGTTTGCAAAGGGTTTAACCATGAGATATCGACGGTTTGGACGAACAGAATTGCAAATGCCGGTGTTTTCCTGCGGGGGAATGCGCTATCAGTACAAATGGCAAGATGTCCCGCCCGATCAAATTCCACCGGACAACCAAGGAAACCTAGAGGCTACAATCCGTCAGGCTGTAGATCTAGGCATGAATCATATTGAAACGGCCCGTGGCTACGGCACTTCGGAGATGCAACTGGGGCAGATTCTACCCACCTTTTCTAGAGATAAATTAATTGTGCAAACGAAGGTGAGTCCCTGTGACGACCCTCAAAACTTTCTGCAAACCTTTGAAAAGTCTCTCGCCTATCTGCAACTAGACTACGTGGATTTGTTGGGGCTGCATGGGATTAACACCCCTGAGTTATTAGATCAAAGTATTCGACCCGGGGGCTGCTTAGCGGTGGCCCAGCAACTTCAGGCCCAAGGCAAGGTTCGTTTTATTGGTTTCTCAACCCACGGCCCTACAGACGTGATCGTGCAAGCGATCGCTACCAACCAGTTTGATTACGTCAATCTCCATTGGTATTACATTAATCAAATCAATTGGCCAGCGATCGCCGCTGCCCAACAACACGACATGGGGGTTTTCATCATCAGCCCCTCCAATAAAGGAGGACTCCTCTACGAACCCTCCCAAAAGTTGGTTGATCTTTGTGCGCCCCTCAGCCCCATGGTGTTCAATGACCTATTTTGCTTAAGTCATCCTCAAGTTCATACCCTGAGTGTGGGAGCGGCTCGACCCCAAGACTTTGCAGAACACCTTAAAACCCTCAATTATTTAGATCAAGCTGCCGAGATTTTGCCACCGATTATTGAACGTCTGGAACAAGCCGCGATCGCCCAACTGGGAGCAGAATGGGTGCGTACCTGGTATCAGGGACTCCCCAAACCCGAAGATACCCCTGGAGAGGTGAGTATCCATACCATTCTTTGGTTGCGGAATCTGGCGATCGCCTACGACTTAGTAGAGTACGGCAAGATGCGCTATAACCTCCTAGGCAACGGAGGACACTGGTTTCCCGGAAAACGGGCCGAAAATTTAGAAGACCTGGACTTAAGCCAGTGCCTAGCCCAAAGCCCCCATGCTGAAAAAATCCCCCAATTTCTAGCAGAAGCCCATCAGCTATTGGGTGGGGAGTCAGTCAAGCGTCTTTCTCAGCAGTAAACCTTGTGCCCATCCGAATGGGAACCTCGAAACATTCAAATCCACCTCCGTCAAAGAACGAGTTTGGGGGTTCTGGGGCCGCTTCGCCACCCCAAACCCTCGATTTATCGAGGTGTCCTAATGGGTTGGAGATGCCGTAGTTTCTGGTATTTAGGCTCAGGCAAAAGATACAGCCGTTATGATTTAGGTTGACGACCCAATCAATGGTGAGTTAAGGCTATGAAGCAAAAACATTTTGATTTTATAACCCGGTGCTTTGACTTTGTAGCGATCAGATCAGCGATCTCACTGCTCAAGCTTGGGACGAGTAAGTGTCATGCGATTTTGACTTAGAACAACAGGGCTTGTTATCGGTTTGGAATCTCTGGATGCAAGTTCAGGGATACGCTTAAACCATTCGGGTTGTTTTGCGCGTGCTGTATGAACCACCCATTGCGAACCCGCAGGATGGGTGGTGTGGGAGGGGAGGGTTAAATGCTCTCCTCCACCCGATTAGCCTGAAATCGCCCCTACGCTATCTGTATCAGCAGCGTCGGAAAATCCTTTCCCTAGTTGCATATCCCAGAGTCCGGCATAAATACCACTCAGTCTCAACAACTGGTTATGAGTTCCCTGTTCCACAATTCGACCCTGATCCATGACGTAGATACAATCTGCGCTGCGAATCGTCGAGAGACGATGGGCGATCGCAATCGTCGTTCGATTCTGCGTAATCTTAGCAAGAGATTTCTGAATTGCGGCTTCAGTTTCGTTATCTACGGCTGAAGTGGCTTCATCCAGAATCAAAATGGGTGGATCTTTGAGAATAGCGCGGGCGATCGACAGCCGTTGTCGTTGCCCCCCGGAAAGTTTCTGCCCCCGTTCTCCCACGATGGTGTCATAGCCCTGGGGCAGTTGCTCGATAAATTCGTGAGCTTCCGCTAATTTTGCAGCCTGGATAATCTGTTCACGACTGGCTTCAAAGCTGCCGTAGCGGATGTTTTCAGCAACTGTGCCGTGAAACAAAAATCCATCCTGACTGACCCAGCCGATACATTGACGCAAATTCAGTAAGTTGAGTTCGCGGATATCTGTCCCGTCAATTAAAATGCGCCCCCTTTGCACTTCATAGAATCGCAACAAAAGCTTGACAAGCGTACTTTTGCCCGAACCTGTTGCACCGACAATCCCGATGGTCGTACCAGCGGGAACCTGCAGAGAAAGCTGTTTGAGCACCGGGTTGCGACTGTTATAGGCAAAGGTAATGTCTTCAAATTGAACTTCACCCCGAAGGGTGCTGACCGATAAGGCGCGATCGCCATGAGGAATCGCAAGGGGGGTATCCAACAAGCCCATGACACGACGCACAGAAGCCATCGCTCGCTGATATTCGTCCATCATCTCGGTCAGTTCGGTGAAGGGCCAGAGCAGGTCTTGGACAATGAACACCATGAAGCCATAGGTTCCTACGCTGAGACGACCCTGGAGCACTTCTCGACCACCCAAATACAAGGTCAGCACAAACCCTAGCAGGATCAAGAATCGCAGCAACGGTTGAAAGGCCACACTGAGGGCGATCGCTCGACTGTTACTGCGACGATATGCCTCACTTTCTTGAAAGACGCGATCGCTCTCATAGGCTTCAGCCGTGAAGCTTTTGATGGTGGCAATGCCAGGGAGATTGTTGGCAAGGCGATCGCTAATCAATCCGGCCTGGTCGCGCACGGCATCGTAGCGGGGAGCCAGACGGGACTGAAAGGTCAGGGTGCCCCATAAAATAAAGGGAATCGGCACCATTGCAAACCAGGCGATCCCCGGAGCCAACAGCACAAAGCTAATTCCAACCGCGCCTACTCGTGTAAAAAAGCTAATCAGATCTTGGGCACCAAAGTTGAGAAACCGCTCAAGCTGGTTGATATCGTCATTGAGAATAGATAGTAAGGTTCCTGTACTGCGGTCTTCAAAGTAAGCCAGTTCGAGTTCTTGCAGGTGATTGTAGGTATCGACGCGCAGTTCATGCTGCAAGGTCTGTGCCAGGTTTCGCCAGAGTTTGTCGGCGACGTATTGACTGAGAGATTCTAGCCCCCAGACGGCGATCGTCAGGAGAGATAGCACGAACAATTGAGTGAGTGGATCTTGAATGCCAAACCGAGCAATGAGCGAGGCTTCTTGCTCAACTACCACATCTACCGCAATGCCAATCAAATAAGGTGGAGCAAGATCGAATAGGGTACGAAAGATAGAGCAGAGAATTGCGCCTGAAATTTTTGGTTGATAGGATTTTGCATAACGAAGCAGGTGCAAGATAGGTTGAGCAGAACGAGTTACCATTGGCTACGATGAATGATTTTATTAAGCAAGATCTGGCTAGCTTTCAGCCACTAGCCATGACTCTGAAAGAGGGCTTTATGATCTATTGACCAGATATTTATATAAATCATCAATGACGGCATGGGCTGCGAAGATATTCAGTCCTCGCCAGACAGAGAAATCGACGAAATAGACTTGGTTTTGCTGTGTTGCTTTAAGTTTTGGCCACAAAGGATTTTGCTGAATTCTGTCTATAGACGCTTGATCATTCTTCTGTAAGAGTGCAATAAAAATTACATCGCTATCAATTTTTGGCAGAACTTCCTCGGAAATTACTAAATCGCCATTTCCAGTTTCTTCAAATAGGGGATTTAGGATGCCAATATCTGCCAATATGTCACCTGCAAATGACTCCCGACGATTTATTGTTAATTGACCAGTGGCAACATAAAGAAATGATGTGCGAATCCTTTCTTTTTTATTCAAGATTTCTTTCAGGTCATTGATTCGCTGATTATAGTCATCCAATAATTGAGTCGCCATTTCTGTTTTTTCAAAGACTCTTGCTAAGTCTTTGATATGTTGTTTCCAATCTCCTTTAATTTCTTGCCAGGATAAGATAATTGTGGGTGCGATCGCTGGCAAATATTTATAAACACCCTCAAATGACGAATGCGAGATCACAATAATTAAATCAGGCTTGAGTGAGACAAGCGTCTCTAAATTAGGTTGCCCCGTTGGACTTCGCAAAATTTCAATCCCGTTTGATTTTGATTTAAAGTAATCAAAATCATCTTCAATCTCAGTTGTTATCCAGGTTGCGATCGGTTTAATGTCCAAAGCAAGAGCAGTCGCGAAACTATTAAAATCTAGTGTCACAACTCGCTGTGGATTAAGAGGAATACAGGCTTCTCCCCTTGCGTGTTCTACTACACGGCAATCTGTTGGGTTAGAACCTGAAACGGTAGAAGATTGAGGAACACGTTTAGTACAAGCTGAGATAAGTGAAAATATCAAAACTCCCAACAAAGCTAGGAAAACAATACGGCGAACAGAACGTTTCATGGACCAAGCTAACCTCAGTGTTTAACTGTCAGCATCAGGGTACCCCTATTAATCGGTTTATTGGGGCGGCGAAGCCGCTCCAATAAACGCAAACTCGTTCTTTTACAGGAGAGGATTTGAATTTTTCGAGGTGCCCATCAATGAATAGAAGATAGGACTTACGCAGTTGAGAAATTTTGGGGCAAAGTCCGTAAGTCCTAGGAAAATCAAAATTTCCAAGAAATGGTTCCTTGGACTGTGAAGGGTGCGCCAGGAGAAACTCGCAATTGATTGAAAGCATTTTCAAAATAATCTACATCGAAAATGTTTTTGAAGTTGAGGGCAGCCCGAAATCTATTTCGTTCATAGAAAATAGCAGCATCCGTTGTTAAATAGCTGGGTACCTCAAATGTATTTCCCGTATCTCCAGCGCGATCACCCACAAAGAAAAGTCCTAAACCAAATCCCAAACCTTGTAAGTCACCCTGTTGAATTTCATAGGTTGTCCATAAACTGGCTGCATTGGGAGTTGTTCGGAAAACTCGATTACCTACAGGAATGGAATTATCTTTAGTGACGCGGGCATCGTTGTAGGCGTAGCTAGCAAAAACATTCCACCCTGGTAGAATTTCACCCGTTAGACTCAATTCAATCCCCTGGCTTTGTTGCTCTCCAGTTTGAATTGAAAAGCCGGGATTGACTAGATCCTCGGTTAAAACATTGGATTGGGTGATATCGTAAAACGCTAATGTGGCAGAAAGGTTATCCATAATATCGGCTTTAACGCCGACTTCAAGTTGGGTGCCTCTGGTAGGCTCAAAGTCACTGCCATCAAAAGCTCGACCGATCGCTGTCTCAAATGAACGACTATAATTTGCGTAGAGAGAGACGGGTGGAATGGGCTGATAAACAATGCCCATACGCGGACTAAAGGCACTTCCGGATTGGCTGGTTTCTGCTCCAGCGAGAAAGTCTTTTTCAGTTTGCTTGAAGGTATCAAATCGACCACTAATTAGCAATTTCAGATTATCTGCGATCGTGATCTGGTCTTGCACCAGGATACCCAGTTCGTCTGTCACAGTATTGGTATCCAGTTCAAAGGTAATGGCTCCTGGTGGTTGACCGTAGATGGGATTGAATAGGTCAATAGGCGCACCCGATCTACCTGTCAACTTTAAGCTATTGTCCAATCTTCCTAAATCAACTCCAAATAGCAACTGGTGTTGAACTGAACCTGTCAAAAACTTGCCTAAGACGTTCGTTGTCAATCGGTAGTCACGATACTGATCAGGTGCAAAGTCATTCGCTGTTCTTAGAAGTGTGCGATTGTCGGGTAGCAGCCGAGTCCCAACGTTAATATTCCTTCCCTCATAGCTAAGATATCCGTATCGAAATGAATTATTGAGCGACCAATTATCGCTAAACTTATGCTCAAAACGATAACCAACTCTTCCTACTGTGACATCTAAGTCGCCTTCATTCGTAATTCGAGTCCGTGGTATTTTTCCGTTGGGATTGGAGAATATTGTTCCGACTGCTGGTAAACCCAAATTGTACTTATCCTGGTAAAGGGATTTATAGATTCCTTCAATTGTCAAGCTTGTATTTTCAGTCAGCTCAAAACTCATTACTGGCGCAACGACAACGTTTCTAGTTCTGCTAAAGTCGGTAAAGAATTCTTGATCTCGATAAGAAGCATTTATCCGGAATAAGACTTTGCTCAAATCGTCTAACGGTGTAGATAAATCGATTTCACCTCGGTAAAAATTAAAACTTCCCACCGTTGCCTCAGCAAAGTAGTAGGGATCACGTAGAGGTTGCTTGGTAACAAAGTTAACGGTTCCGCCAGGAGAGCTTGAGCCAAATAGAATGGAGTTTGGACCCAGAAGCACTTCGATTCGTTCAATTCCTGTTAGGTCAGGTCCAACGTTAGAAGATAAACCACCCGTCTCTTTAATTCCATTCAAGGTAGGCTGGCTAAAAAATCCCCGCACTTGCAACCGCAAAGCATCAAAGTTAGTCGGAGCGGTGTTACGAACGCTTGGAGCATTCAGAAGCGCACTGGAAATATCGGCGCGCTGACCACGGAGTACTTCTTGAGGAATGATCTGAATTGACTGGGGAATCTCTCGCAGTGGTGTATCAATCCGTGTTGCTGTTGTGGTACGAGACGGGTTGTAGCCCCTATCCTGCGCCCCCGTCACCACCACCTGAATAGGGTCGTCTTCTGTCCCTGCCACTGCCTCTCCTAGGGTCACAGACAGTCCGGTGGAAGTAACCTTAGCCACAGGCGGTGCATCCGTCCCCGTAATCGCCACCCGCACCCGATTCTCCGTTGGAGAGGCTCCGCCAACGCCCGGTTCATTCGTCACGCTCACCAGGGCGATGCCTTCTGCGGGGCTGAACTGTTCAAACGAATTGCCATCAGGCAAGGCCAACACTGCATTGGGAATCTCTGCAATCAGCGCATTGCCCATCGTCTGCGTCGTAGGAACGGCTAGTTCACCGTCTGCCGTTTCCAGAATCACCTGCAACCCCGCCTCAGTTTCCTCAACCCTCACCCCGGTAATTTTAGTCAGAGAGGATTCTATTTGGGCGATCCACTCTTCAACGGTTGTCGCGGGGTTTCCCCCCTGGATCGGTTGAGGAATCCTAGCACTAGATAAAGATGGTTGGGTATTCAACTTATCACTCAACCCTAAAAATTCATCACTCTCTAGCTTTTGTGCCCAACTCGGCAATGCCAACGCCCCAATCAGACTTCCCGACAAAACCACCATCCATGCCAACCGTACCGAAGCCGCAACCTGACCTACGCGCATTTCAATTCCTCACACCAAAAATATTGTCTACTGCTAATTATTCTTAATTGCAATAGACAGCAGTGTAGAGAAGTTGATCCAGGCGCGTCTATCTAAAAACCGCCAACCTTGATCCAAAAACCGCCAATTGATCCTAAATTGCGACTCTTCAAACACAGGAGGTCACAATTCAGACACCTGCGCCTCCCCCTCCGATACCAAATCTGGCAGGGTCAACCCATGCCTATTCTTCAGCCCCATGGGTTTCGCATTGGGGCGATAGACCTTTCAGCCACAGAGTCAGCTACATTCAGCCTGTCTTAGTTAGACCTTTCCCCCTCAAGCACTGGCTTGGCGTGATGCCAAACTGCTGCTTAAACGCGGCGGCAAAGTGCCCCAAATGCCCATAACCCACTAAATTGGCAACCTCTGCCACTGTACGATCGCCGTGGCGCAATAGCCGTTCTGCCTGCTCCAGTCGGCACTGCTTCAAATAGCCGACCACCGTTGTGTTAAAGAGTGCATTGAAGCCACGCTGGAGGGTGCGATCGCTCACGCCCACCTGCTGCGCTAGATCTGGCAACGAAGGCGGATTTTCAAACTGCGTCGTCAGCAGATCCTTGGCATGATGCAATCGATCGATAGTGTCTGGTTTCAGTCCAGATGGAGATTGGCGTTGAGCTGCATCTTCTACAATCAGGTCGAGGTAAAGTGCTAGCAGTTCAAATACCTTGGCTTGAAGATACAACCGCTTGGCTATGCCACGATAGGGAGCATTCCACATCTGTTGAACCAGCGATCGCATCTGCGATGTCAGGGTGGGATACACTGCCACTTTCCAGTTTTCTCCCTTGAACAGCAGGCTATGAACGCCAGTGTCGTACTGCGGATCAGCTTGCAAAAAGGTGCTCAGGTAATTTGGCTCAATCTCAATATTGATGGCGGTTAAGCGCTCTCCGCCTCGGTACTTTTCCACATAACCCGGCGAGATTCCACTGCCAGAAAAGTAGCTACAGCTTCCCCCTAAATTTGGATGCACCGCATCAAAGTAGATGAATCCTGATAAAAAGATACCGATCTGAATCGGATGCTCATGGGCAGGTGCTTCTACTCTCAAATCCTGGTTAAACTTGCAGTCACTGAAGTTTAACCACACTCCGGGCGATAGCTCCATGCGGCGACTGTATCCGCAACCAATCAACTCCGGTACACCTGTCCACTCCTCGAAATCATCCAGTCTCGAATTGTCATAGCATTTCATGGGAGCCTGTTCGTGCAGTGCGTCCCAGTCTGCTTGATTGAGAATGAGCGTCATGGTGGGCTAATGATCGAGAGCTTGGCCTACTAAATGAAAATTACTTTCAATAATTGTATCACGATTGTGCTAGCACACAGTCTATCGCCACTGCTCTTAACCCAGGAAATCCTGACTTATGGGCATTCAAGAACCAACTGGTGATCTAATAACTGGTGATCTAATAGGTGTTGCTGAAACCTGGATGATTACCCTTGGAGGGTGTTTTAAAAGGGTGGCGTGATGTAGCAAAACGCATTGCAGCCTATCCCACGATGATAGCAACGGTTGATTTTGTCGTTGAAAGTGGGAGCAATCTCCAGTATAAATCCTCACCCAAGGGGATTTTTCAAACACCCTCTGATTCTGGTTTTGACAAACCAGTCCCTAAAGCAGGGTTGAAAAAAGCTGGTATTTCCAAGATTTGTCAAACAACAGCAGACTTTCTAGCTTGGTTAAGCAGTCAGGACTCTTCCCAAGGCAATAGCCCTCCGTAGCCATCAGCGCTAATCCGAAGGTAGCAAGAATCGGGAATGCAGAGAGTTTATCCAATTAGGTAGGATGATCTGTTAAGCTTTACCGATGGCGCATCACGCTTGGTTTAAGCGCCAACCGGGTTTCACAACTTGACGGGCACGGGCAACGACGAGGCAATCGTCGGGAACATCTTCAGTGATCACGGAGCCTGCGGCTACGGTGACATCAGAGCCAAGGGTGACGGGAGCTACTAGAACGCTGTTGGAACCTGTTTTGGAGCGATCGCCAATTTGGGTAGGATGCTTGTTCACCCCATCATAATTCGCTGTAATGGTTCCTGCCCCAATATTGACGCGATCGCCCACGGTAGCATCCCCTAGATACGAAAGGTGAGACACATTGGTGCGATCGCCCAGTTGAGTATTTTTAAGTTCAACAAAATTGCCAATTCGACAGCCTGTACCCACTTGGGCGTGACCCCGTAGATGGGCATAGGGGCCAACGCGAGTTCCCGCTTGGATAATGCTCTCACTGATCACCGAATACAAAACCGTAACATTCTCACCAAGCTGGCTATCTTCAATCAAGCTACCGGGGCCAATCCGACAACCCGACTGAATCACCGTATTGCCCCGCAGATGGGTTTGGGGTTCAATCACCACATCGGGCTGAATCTCTACTGTGTCATCAATCGTAATGCTGTCAGGGTCTACCAAGGTTACCCCTGCCGCCATCCAAGCATCTTTAATCCGATCTTGCAGGATCTGATAGCTGCCTGCTAATTGCTTACGATCATTAATCCCCAGGATTTCCTGGTAGTCTTCCACGTCAATGGCCATAACGGGCTTCATTTGGCTCACCGCGTCGGTCAGGTAGTACTCCTGCTGATCATTGTTTGACTGCAATCCAGGGAGGACTTGAGCCAAATCAGCCCACCGAAAACAATAAACCCCAGCATTGACGCGATGATTTTGCCGTTGGGCAGGGGTGCAGTCTCGATCCTCAATAATGTGTTGCAGGAAGTTCTGCCCATCACAAAAGACTCGTCCATAGCCCTTAGGGTTGGGAATCTGAGCCGTTAGAATGGTGGCTGCATTTTGATGGGTTTGATGGGTCTGAAGCAGTGACTTTAGGGTTTGGGGACGCAAGAGGGGCACATCCCCATTCAAAATCATCAAATCTCCAGAAAAGCCTTCTAAATGAGGCAGTAATTGCTGGACTGCGTGACCTGTTCCCAATTGCTGAGTTTGTTCAACAAACTCCAAACCAGGAGAGGAGACGAGGGACTCCTGAACCTGCTCACCTTGATAACCTACAATAATCAGGCGGCGAGAGGGGGTAATTTCAGACAAACTATTGAGCACCCATCCGAGGAGCGATCGCCCACCGAGTTGATGTAAAACCTTGGGTAGGTTGGACTTCATTCGGGTTCCACGACCTGCCGCCAGAATTGCTACCGCTACCATAACTTGATTGAACCAACTGACTCCAACGGAGTATACCGCGCTTCCAGCATCAATGTTCATCTATGGGATGGTTCATCTATGGGATGCGTTTGGCCGCTTCTGAAAGAGCATACTTATGGAACTGGAGATAAAGCTTAGCCCGGTTCTGAGCAATGAGATAGGATTTATCTTCAGAAGGTACCTTTTTCATGAGGGTGGAAGCTTTTTGCCACTGAGCTGCTAAGGCTAACCAGTCAGCAGAGGATTGAGCTATTTTCCCAGCGGCTGAGGCGGATTCTGCAATCCGGACTGCTTCGGCAAAGGAGTTTGGAGGGGAGATGGCATCAAGAGCAGTGGATGCCAAGGGCGTCGGTTGGCTTACTGATAGGTTTGCCGTTATCGTTTGGGAACCTGGAGAAGGGCGGATCGTAGATTGTTGAATCGATTTAGGTTGGAACTCTCTGTAAAGACTGCCTAGCCCAACTAAAACAATGCACCCCACTAGGCCGATACCAATGATGTAGCGTGATGGGGCTGTAAAAGAACGATGGAGACAGACTTGACACCGGACAGGAACTACCCCTATCCAGCCAAGGGATCGCTCAAACTTGTTACGCCGTCTAGAAAGACGCTTGTGATGAGAACCACACTTGGGACAACTGTGAGGTTGACCACTGATTAGAGCTTTTACAACTTGCTTAAATCTCTGCAAAGTTTGCACGCCACCCTTCTTCTCACCTCTGAATAGGTTGCCCAGATCAGGCTGGGACACTACAGAAACCTAAAAGCCTCCCTAGGGAGGCTTTTAGGCTTTTAGATTATCGCAGCTATTTGCTCAACTTTGAACTAGTCAGGACATTCTTAGTTAGTGGGGCGTTAACTCTTCCACCACCTAAGGCAGAGAAGCACTTGTTATCCTGCCACCCTTAGGAAAGGAGTAGGGGGGATAGCCTGAGATAGAAGTAACAAGTGGATGACGCCACAATCTAGCAATCTAGCGAATATATTCTTTCAGAACACTATTGCGATTGGGATGGCGTAACTTGCGTAACGCCTTCGCTTCAATCTGGCGAATGCGTTCGCGAGTCACATTAAAGATTTGGCCAATTTCTTCCAGAGTCTTCATGCGGCCATCATCTAGGCCATAGCGGAGGCGAAGGACATCCCGTTCGCGAGGGCTAAGGGTACCTAAAACCCCTTCTAAGTCCTCTCGCAATAGATTTTTAGAAACCTGATCTTCAGGCATTTCACCGTCGGATTCGATGAAATCCCCTAAACGAGAATCTTCCTCTTTCCCAATCGGGGTTTCTAAGGAGATGGGGAGTTGGGCTGATTTAGCAATAAACCGCAATTTCTCAATCGTCATCTCCATGCGAGTGGCGATTTCTTCCTCAGTGGGCTTGCGACCCATTTCTTGAGAGAGGAGTTTGGTGGTTTTCTTAATGCGAGAAATAGTTTCGTACAGGTGAACTGGTAGGCGAATGGTGCGAGACTGATCCGCGATCGCCCGAGTAATGGCTTGACGAATCCACCAAGTCGCATAGGTAGAAAACTTATAGCCCTTTTCGTGGTCAAACTTTTCAGCCGCTCGGATCAACCCTAGGCTGCCTTCTTGAATTAAGTCCTGGAAGGACAAACCCCGGTTCATGTATTTTTTAGCGATGGAAACTACGAGTCGCAGGTTAGACTGCACCATCTTGTCCTTAGCCCGTCGTCCCACATGCAGGCGGCGACGAAAAGCAGGCAGCGCCATCTTGGCAGCATCGGCCCATTCGCCATCCTTTGGCTCGCGGTCTAGTTGTTCTACCAAATCTTGATGAATGCGCTCTAGTTCTAAAAGATCTGCAATTTTTCGGGCGAGTTCGATCTCTTCATCAGCTCGTAGCAATCGAATCCGACCGATTTCTTGCAGATACAGCCGAATTGAGTCTTCTGTATAGTGCTTCTTCTTAGCCTGTGCCCGCTTACGAGTCGCGCGAGCTTTGCCAGACTTACCATCCTCTTCGGACTGAATGTCTAAAGATTCGTCTTGATCCTCTTCTTCCTCATGAAAGAAGTCGGGTTCACTGTCCGTATTAGGTAACAGCTCGATAGCGTCGAGTACATGATTAGCCTGGGTCATGCCGCGTTCCTCATGCTCCTTAAAAGGTAGGTCAAAATATATGCAGACAATTCAAGCAACTTGTTTCAGGGATGTCATAACAAAGCATGGATCAGCAAAATCCTCAAGCACGCGAAGCTTGTTCGCTATTTTTGGTTATGAACCATTGCATGCTGAGCACCTGCCTTGAAATCAAACAAGTTTTCGGGATTCGTAACATTCTTCTGAAAGAGATACAAAATGTCTATCAATGAGCTTTCCAAGTAGTTAGAACTGCTGTCGAGCAAATTGTAGACGCATCCCTTTCTCCTTGCAGTTCGCATTGAATGAGAGGGGTTATGAATGTATACGCTAGTGCTGAATTTTTTAGGTCTCTCCGATTGTAGCTTTTCTCACAAAAGTTGCACTCTTTTTCTGAATCATAGGCATAGATTTATGATTCTTGTCCATGATGATTTTCGTCTTGACACAGAAAAGCCAGATCTAGCTTTTTTAAGCTTAGCTATTTACAAGGGAAGAGTGACTACAGTACAAGAAGCCTGAGATATCCCATTGCTGATTTGATCTTTCAGCAAGTTGTAAGGCATCCTTGATGTACCTTAGCTTAAAACCATAGAAGTCAAGTGGCGGATGGACTAAATTCTTAACTTAACTTAGGCTACTCTAACTTAACATTAAGTTTCCAAGGTCGGTGCGTCTGCAGGAAGAGCGACGGGAACTTAATGCTTTCTAGAAAAAGTAGGGGTACTGTTGGCAGTTACCTTTAGGAGTACCTTCTCTTCCCACTGCAATCCGAGTCTCTGGGAATGGAACACCCAATCCCTGTTTACCCCACAGCAACATGAATTCGATGAAAGGTTTTTAGGATGCTTTCATCGAACTCACATCACAGCAAGAATGGCTGCGTACTTTTACTCCTGCTGGAGTGATAAATACACAGCCACCGACGCTAGGGAAGTCCCTTAGCTTCCTTTAACGCTTGACTAATTTCTTAGAGACTTTGCGTAGACGGATAGACTTAGGGGTGACTTCCACTAATTCATCCGAGCCGATGTACTCCAAAGCACGCTCTAAACTCATATCTACTGGAGCCTGCAACTGCACTAGTTCTTCGCCACCAGAGGCGCGATGGTTAGTAAGTTGCTTACTTTTGCAAACATTCAGTTCCAAATCCTGAGGACGGTTATGTTCTCCCACGATCATGCCTTTGTAGACCCTGGTTCCAGGAGTGATAAAGAAAACACCTCGGTCTTCAGCATTTTGCATGGCATAGTAAGTGGCAACCCCTTCCTCAAAAGCAATTAAGACCCCGTTCCGACGGGCTTCAATTTCAGCCCCAATCGGGCGGTAATCCAGGAAGCTATGGTTCATAATCCCATCGCCTCGGGTCATCCGCATAAACTCACCTCGAAACCCAACCAGTCCCCGCGCTGGAACAATAAACTCTAATTGAGTTCGACCATTGGCTCCCACCAGCATGTCTTGCATTTCTGCGCGGCGCTGACCCAGACGCTCAATACAACTGCCGTTAGCTGCTTCCGGAACATCTAAGACTAGGGTTTCAAACGGCTCACAGAGTTGCCCTCCTACTTCGCGATAGATCACCTGCGGCTTAGATACCTGAAACTCATAGCCTTCCCGACGCATGGTTTCAATCAAAATCCCTAGGTGGAGTTCACCCCGACCAGAAACCAGGAATTTATCGGGAGAATCCGTTTCTTCTACTCGAAGGGCCACGTTGGTTTCAAGTTCACGCATCAGGCGATCGCGCACCTGACGAGAGGTGACATAACTACCTTCCTGACCTGCAAAGGGAGAATCATTCACCGAGAAGGTCATCTGCAGAGTTGGCTCATCCACCTTGATCAGCGGCAAAGCCTGCGGATCATTGGGACAGGTAATGGTTTCCCCAATATTGGCACTCGCAAAGCCCGCTACCGCAACAATATTGCCCGCTGAAGCAGATTCCACATCAATTCGCTTCAGGCCCTCAAATCCCATTAGTTTGGTGACCTTAGCTTTAATGATCTGACCACTCTCGGTCATTAAAGCGGCTTGCTGCCCCACCTTGATCACACCGTTGTGAATCTTGCCAATCACAATCCGTCCCACGTATTCAGAGTAATCCAGGGTCGTAACCTGTAGCTGCAAGGGCTTTTCAGGATCACCCACGGGAGGCGGAACATGCTGGAGAAAGGCATCGAACAGGGGTTTCATATCCACCCCTTCCTCTTCTAGGGTTTCCTTGGCATAACCTTCCAAACCAGAGGCGAATAAATAGTGAAAATCACACTGGTCGTCATCGGCTCCCAGTTCTAGAAACAAATCCAAAACTTTATCAATCGACCCATGGGGGTTGGCTTGGGGGCGGTCAATTTTATTGACTAAAACCATGGGGCGCAACCCCTTTTCCAACGCCTTTTTAAGCACAAAGCGAGTTTGGGGCATGGGGCCTTCGTTGGCATCTACGATGAGCAGACAACCATCTACCATCCCGAGAACCCGCTCCACTTCACCACCAAAGTCGGCGTGTCCGGGGGTATCCACAATATTGATCAGCGTGTCTTTGTAGTGAACCGCTGTATTTTTAGACAAGATCGTAATACCCCGTTCCCGTTCTAGGTCATTGGAATCCATGACACAATCTGGAACTTCCTCTCCTTCACGGAATGTGCCAGCCTGTTTCAACAGCGCATCAACGAGAGTAGTTTTGCCGTGATCGACGTGAGCAATGATCGCAACATTGCGAATGGGGAGAGACATAGGGAAATTCCAGGGTAGAGGAAAAAGTGAGACTAGGACAGGCAGGCAGGAATTGCCATAACAGAATTAGGAGTCGAAGCTTCTGTAAAGAAGCCTTAATAATTCTAACCGAACTGCTCAACGAATGACGATAGCAAGCTGGAATTTGCCGGGGCAGAGGCGATCGCTCAGCTTTTGGCTACAGCAGCATCCTTGATAGCAGTGGTGTAGACCTCAACCATCTGAGCGGCGATATGATTCCATTCATATTGAGTAAAAACTAATTCACGAGCGCGATCTCCCATCGCTTTTGCTTGTTCAGGGTGACGAAAACACTCAATGAGGGCATGGGCGATCGCATCCGCACTAATATCCACCACATGAGCGGCCTGAGCCGTAGCTGCCTCAGGAAAATTGCACCCTGTTGTGATGACACAAGGCAATCCCGAAGCCATCGCTTCTAACACAGACATACTAAAACCCTCAGAATAGGAAGGTAAAACGTAGGCACTGGCTGCTGCCAACGCTGCTTGTTTCAACTGACCGGTCAGGATGCCTGTAAATGTGACGTGATTGAGGCACCCTGCCTGAGCAAAGTATCCTTGAGCCGTTGGCAGAAAGCCAATATCATCAGAGCCTGCAATGACCAGATGGGTTTCCGGAAACTGGTTCTGCACCTTAGCAAAGGCAGGAGCTAGTAAATCCAATCCCTTTTTTGGATCAATACGGGCAAGAAATAAAATCAGTTGCTTTCCTTGAGTCGCAGGAAAGCGTTGGTAAAAGATAGCTGGATCTGGTAAGACTTCAAACTCGTGACGGTGAATCCCATTAGAAACAATCGCTACAGGATTTTGCAGCCTTAAATTCTGAATATTCTTGGCCTCAGAACTGTTCAGCGCGTGGAGAGCCCCCGCTCTTTGCAGTAAAGGTTTTTCTAGAAGGGCATAGTAGAGACGCTTTTTAGCCGCTTTATAAGCGAGCGACCAAGGCTCTAACATGCCATGGGGGGTTCTAATCGTTGCAACTTTGTAGCGTTGGCAAGCCCATTCCGCTGGTAAGACAGGATAGGCAAAAATAGTATGGGTATGCACCAAATCGTAATCTGCAACATGACGAAATAGCCAAGCGGTCAGAGAAAGACTAATGGTGTAGTCTTTAATATTCCATCGTGGAAAATATTGAATTCGGTAGGGCTTTGTCGTTATCCACTGACATAGCGGAATCTCTAAGTTGCCGCTGCCATTGGCATTAGTCGCTACGATATCAACACTCACAGTCCTCTCTGTGAGAGCTTGAGCCAGATCTAAGACAACTTTAGTTGGCCCACCAAAAACCGGCCCTAGGGAAGGGGTAACAATTAAAATTTTCATCGGGGATCAACTAGGGATGCGCTGTGGCATATTCAACTGCTTGCACTAAGCCTTGGGCAAAGTAGTTGGGCGAAAATTTCTGGATATGGTTGAGTGCAGCACAACCCATCTCAGACAGATTCACTGCTGGAGAACTGAGTCTGAGCATTAACCCCATGAGCTGTGCTTGGTTTTCCGGATCAAACCCAAACCCATTCACGCCTTCAATCACTAAATCTTCAAAACAACCACAGCGGTTAGAAACCAGGACTGGCAGGGCTGCTGCCATGGCTTCATTCACCACCAACCCCCATTCCTCTTGGATACTAGCGTGGATAAAGCAGCGAGCATGGGCAAAGTAAGGCAATAATTGCGCTTGTTTAAGAAAGCCAGGGAGATGCACTACGTCCTTTAACCCAAGCTGAGCAATTTTTTGTTCTAATTGAGGCCGTAGCTCTCCATCTCCACAAAGCACCAAATGCCAAGCATGAGATCCGGCTTGTTGGTGATAGGCAGCATAAACATCTAATAGGAATAAAAGATTCTTTTTAGGAATAAAGCGATTGCTAGCCAAAAAGAAAGGGTTGGCTAAAGGATTCCCTAAATCCTTGAGTTTGCTTGGATGAAAAGACTCATTATCGACCACATCGTAGCCTAAAAAAATAGCTTCGGCAGGTTTCCCCAACTTAATTAGATAACGCTTGTGAGGAAGTCCTCCCACTAGAGCAGAGGAGTAAGACTTGAGGATCCGACGTTTGATTAACTCACGCCACCACACACGAGGAGAGTCATCTTCCTTGGTTTCAGACATTAAAATAGGAATGGCTTTGCGCTGCCGACACCACTGTAATCCTGCCCGTGCGACCGTAAAAGCCCAGCCTGGTAAAAACACCGCATCAGGTTTCAAGGTATCCAAGTATTGCTTCAGAACTTGACCTGCTACTGGCGAAAAGGTGTCTCGTTGCGTATCGTATTTGCCTGAACTGACCGGTAGTAAGGTTTTTACAGGGATGGTCGCCTGATCACCTACATTACCCCAGGGATGTTCTAAGGTGTTGTCTGTGACTTGAATCGCTGTGATTTTCCAGCCCCTACTTTGGCATTCTTGGTAGGCAGCCTGCAATCGAGCCGCATGATAACTACCAATATTGATAAAGATAATTGCGATGTGCATGGGTCAAGTGCTTAGGCTATACCGAGAGCAGTTAAGGTGTCACTAGCCATTCGTTGAAGCGAAAAATAATCTCTAAACTGACTTTCTCCCTCTTTTGCCTGCTGCTTTAAATAGACAAGCTGATGAAGGGTCTCCATCAAGGTTTTACCAACGGATTCCACGGTGGTGTCATTCACTACTTTAACCCATTCCGCCTGCTGGGCAACATCCCAAGCTCCGTTAAAATTGGTAATTACAGCGGGGATACCCCGACCTGCCGCTTCTAACAGGGCCAGGGGCAAGCCTTCAAAATGGCTGGTCATGGCATAAATATCTATGGCAGACAAGTATCTTTCTGGCTGTTCCTGCCAACCCGTAATATGCCAGGTGGATCTAGGTGCTGCACTATCCAAGCGTTGCTCTAACGCCTTTCTTTCCGGCCCTTCTCCTACCAGTAATAGACGGATTTCGCATCCCTGTTGTCTAGTCCATAACCAAGCTTCAATCAGCAATTGCAAATTTTTCTGAGCTACAAATTGCCCTAAAAATCCGATAGTTGGAACGGGGGAGCGATCGCTCCAACCAGTTGGCAATTCGGGGGGGACTTGAGGCAAGGCCGGGAATGAACAACCATGGGTTACCACTTGAGTAGGACGTGGAGCAGGATAATACTGCTCAAACTCGGCTTGGCTACCCTTTGACACCAGCAGAAGACCATAAGGATGTTGTTGGTACCATTGACGCAATAAATGACCTCTGAGTTTGCCTAAAGGTCGTTGATCCTTATGGGCTGTCATGGGCATATGCAGTAGTCCCCCAACAGGAGCAACATCTGCCAGCAAAGCACCTGCTAGGTAATCTAGGCCATCCTCGTCATACTGTTGGTTTACTAAAATGGCATCGGGCACAATCTCTTGGCAGACCTTCGTGACTTCTCGTTGTTGGTTCTTGTCCGTCATGGATTGGAGGAATCTGAGGGGGCGCGATCTCAATCCCAATAGTTTTCTGCGATGTACCTGTGCTCCTGCCTCAGTTAGCAGGACTGCCCACCCATCCATATAAGTGGCAGTGGAGAGCAACACATGGACATCACAGTTTAAAAGACGCAATCCCTCGGTTAGATACACAAGATATCGCTCTCCACCTCCTCGTGCACTAGAGTTTGAGCTAATTAAGAGGAGTCGTTTAGCCAACATATTGATTGTCTTCGTTAAAGCGCATTAAAACCACTAGGATTCTCGGGAAGGCTTAAGGGATGAAGATTCAAGTCTAAATTCTTCATGCTTTAGCCAAATCAACAAAAAACAGGGCCAAAAAGACATGCCGATCCAAGCCACAATTCCAGGTAAATCGCCACCTCTTAAGAGGGGAACTAAGGAAGCGCAGAGAATAGAGCGAGCTAAGATACCAGCAAACGGTTTAACTCG
>JAYKHH010000412.1:0-2656 GCA_035285265.1 Leptolyngbyaceae cyanobacterium
ACTTTCTTGGATGTCAAATCCCGTGATGTCAGTCCAAGCCAGATTGAGAAAACTCCAGCAACCCTTGGTATCCGTTTGAAAGATTACTTCCTTAACGGTGTCAACCACAGTGCGGTACTTTTCTTCACTGGCGCGGAGATTTTTTTCAACCTGTTGCCGCTCCGTTAGCTCAATCCGGATTTGGTCGTAGAGTTGGGCTTGTTGAATGGCGATCGCAAGTTGGTTGGCAATCTGTTGGAGTAAGGTAATCTCCCAGTCTCGCCAATACCGAGTTTGGCTACACTGATGAACAATGAGCAGCCCCCACAGGGTATCTTTTTGCACAATGGGGACGACAATCTTTGCCCGCACTTGGATCTCTTTTAAGAAGTCTGCCAAACAGGGAAGGACAGGGCCTCGTTCTCGATCTATAAGAATAAAGATCCGTCCCTTAACATACCGTTCATAGTTCTGCTCCGGAAACACCTCTTCGGGGAAGGTCATGTTTAAGACTTTCATCCAGCCCGGTTGCGTTGCTTCCGCAATGGCAGCCCCTGTCCCCCCTGGAAAAACGCGATAGACCAACACTCGATCTGCATGGAGAATATGCAGTACCTCCTCAACGGTGGTATTCAAAATCGTCTCCAGATCAAGGGATTGGCGAATTCGGGAGGTAATGGCTCCTAGTAGACGCTCCCGCTCTATTTTTTGCTGGACTTGCTGTTCCGCCTGTTTGCGCTCGGTAATATCGCGAACGATAGTGAGTACCTCATCCTCACCACTCACCACAATCCGCGCTTCCCGATAGCGAATTTCATGATCAATCACGACTTGAAATTCATAGATTTGGGGGATGCCAGAATTCAAGGCTTGGGTGACATAATGCATCCGTTGCTGAGCGAGCTCTTCCGACAGGGATGCTGACACATGCAAGGGGCGGTTTTCGTTAGTGATGCTGTTGGGTAGGCTTTCAGATTGCTTAACATCAACATAGGTACCGTCCTCTTGCAAAACCTGGTAGCTCAGCATGTTATTAACGTTCTTAGCTGGCTTAAAGTCTAAGTAGGTACCATCCCTGGCAATCCGAATCATCAAGTCAGGAATGGCATTGAGAAACGCTTGATTTTGGGTTTGGCTTTTTTGAAGGGCTACCTGCGCTTGCTGGCGATCGTGGATTTCCTGATTCAAGCGTTCAACCGTACTGGCTAATTCTGCGGTACGTTGGGTAACTCGCTTCTCCAGTTCTGTATTCAAGGACTGGAGGGTCAGGGTTGCCTGTTGTCGTTCAAGTTCCGCCGCTGCCCGTGCTGCAAAAATTCGTAGGATCTCATCAATGACCTCCGAGGGCGGAATGGGCCGTCGAGCCAAAGCGGCAATCAAACCGATGCGTTGTCCATTCCCATCTAATAGCGGGATGCCGATATAGCTCTGAATTCCAGCTTTCTGCAAAGATGTATCGTTAGGAAACAGTTCCTGAACCCGATCTGGATAGTGACAAAGTTGGGAGCTCAAAACTTGAGAACAGGGTGTATCAGCCAGGTCATACTCAAGGTTGGGCTGTAATTCTCCATCCACATACAGTGCCACGGTTTTAGCGTAGGTTGCATCCGGAGTATCCAGAGTGCCCACCATCGCAATATCGACTTCTAGGATGGCTGCCAGATAATGCACTAAGGAATGAAAAAATGCCTCCCCAGTTCCACTGGCAACGCCCTTGGCAATGTAGCGAATCGCTTCTTCAATCTGTTTGCGATAGCTAATATCTGTAATCGTCCCCACATACCCTGTGATGGTGCCATCATCCTGCCGCTCAGCTACGGCTTGCCCAAACACCCAAATCACCTTGCCACTGGGTTGCCTGAATCGATATTCCAACTGAAAAGGGGTGTGGGATTCAATGGCGCGATTCCATTCTGTCCACACTAGGGGCCGATCCTCTGGGTGCAAAGCTGCAGACCAGCTTGGCCCCAGAGCTTCCTCTGCGGTGATGCCAGCAATTTGGCACCAGCGCTCATTCACGTAGATACAGTTACCTTCAGCATCCGTGCGGTAGATCCCAACGGGGGCTGCCGCCGCCAAGGAGCCAAAGCGTTGTTCACTGGCATAGAGGGCTTGCTCTGCCAACTTGCGTTCGGTGATGTCTCTCACCATCACCAGCACTTCATCCTCACCACTGGGAGCAATGCGGACTTCTTCGTAGCAGGTTTTTCCGCCTTTAACAATCTGATGGTCGTAAATTTGCAGATCGCCCGTCGTCAATGCTCGCTCGATCACCTGCAACTGTTGGGCCAATAAATCTGAAGGTAAGACCTCAGAGAGATGATGCTGAATGGTTACAAAATCTCCGATTTGATGGTGGCTGGGATGAATGAAATCGAGACATAAACCATCTCGCCTGACTCGCAACATTAAATCGGGAATGGCGGCTAGAATGGCGCGATTTTTGGCCTCACTTTGACGCAGTGCTTGTTCGGCTTGTTTGCGATCGCTCAGATCTGCTTGAACTTTTTTTAACAGTTCGGCTTGCTGCACAGCGATCGCTACCTGGGTGGCAAGATTCTGCAATAACTCGATATCCGATGGATGCCACTGCCGAGGTTCAAAGCATTGATGAGCTAGCAGCAATCCCCAGAGTTGGCCGGTTTGAAGAATCGGGACAATTAAGTTGGATCGAATT
>JAYKHH010000413.1:0-5174 GCA_035285265.1 Leptolyngbyaceae cyanobacterium
CGCAGAAATTCGGCATGGCAGGGCTGAATCTCTGCGGTGTTCAGATCCTCTATCCTGCCGATCCGCCCTTGGCGATATTGCTCAATAAAGCCTTCTGCTAGACATGTATCCAGAATGTCTTGCCCCAAAATGACAGGCCAGCCGGGGGAAACGGCTTCCTCCACGACTTGTCCGGAACCATCGGGGTTAAACTGAAAGACCAGCACCCGATCGGTTTGCAGGAGCGTCTGCACTTCGGTAACCGTCGTGTGCAGGATTTCCTCCAGTTGCAAGGATTGACGAATTTTGAGGGTGATATCGGCAAAGAGGCGCGATCGCTGATACTGGCGTTGTAATTCTTCTTCAGCCTGTTTGTAATCCGTAATATCCTGTACGAAACCTTCAATGCTCAACAGGGTGCCATCCGGTGCATAGTGGCCGATCGCCCGTTCCAACACCCACCGAATCTTGCCCGCTTTGTCGATGATGCGATATTGATTGACGCAGGGTGTGCGTGCTTCTAAAGATGCCTGACATTTAGCCCAAAGCCAATCGCTATCTGCCGGGTGAATCAGATTGCCGTAGGAGACAACCCGGTTGTGTTCCAACTCAGATGCATCGTAGCCTGTAACCAGATGGCATCCGGAGCTGACAAAGACCATCGTCCAGTCTGGATCATTTAAACAGCGATAGACCATGCCCGGAAGGTTGTTGATCAAGGTCGAGAGGAGCCACTGCGGGGCTTCTGATGCGGTTGTGCCGTTGCGATCGCTCACCTCTGCACCCACACGATCTAGAATGACCGATGCAGTTTGCTCGGATGGGCGGAGGCTAGGTTCCGTAGGGCTAAGCTCACCAGTTGGGTGCCGTTGCCGAAGCTGTTGATGCAGGGCTGCTTGCTGAATCGCAATGCTTAACTGTACTGCCATCTGCTGTAGGCATTGCACCTCTAGCGGGAGCCACGATCTGGCACTGCGACAGTGATGGGCCATTAACCATCCCCAGAGGCTCCCTTGAGCAAACACTGGCACGATCAAACTCGCCCGTACCTGAAAATGGGTGAACAGCTCCCGATGGTGGGGGTGGAGATCTTGAGTTTCAATATCTGAAATGATACTGACCTGTCCCTGTAGGTCACCCTCTAACCCCATCCCATCAAAACCGAGATCATAAATGGATTGTCCGAGCATGGGTACCCACTCACCCTCCACGGACTCAACTGTTACCACGCCCCCTCTATCGGCCAGGAATTGACCCAGGAGTAGGCGATCGCTCTGGAGGAGTTCCCGGATCGAATCCACCGCATCCGTTAAAATGTCGTCTAAATCCAGGGACTGTTGGATTTGAAGTGAAATCGCTGAAATCCTTTCTAGAAGCTGCTCAGATGAGATGCTAGACATCGAAGGGTGATTGGCGGACATACTATATCCAGACTTCAGGGTGACTTTTATAACCAGGGTTTCATAGATTCTTTCACATGGAAATAAATTGGCTGAAAACCATATAATTTTTCAGACCAACAATCAATCTGGAATATGGGAAACAAGAATGTCCAGTCGTTTAACGTAGCCTACACGAATAAAACTAATGATTTAGCATTTTCCCAGCAAAGAGTGGATGCTTTCTTGCGATTAACGTCAGTCTCCAAGGTCGGCGCACCTGCGGGAAGGGCGAAAGAAAACGTTCCCATTTCTGGCTCGACCCAGGTTTCTAGGAGAACGTTTTCTGAGGAGTTCGACGAAAGGGCTATCGGAGTCAAGTTGCAGTTAGGGTGCAGCATGACGGTGCATTATTGATCTTTATCATATTTCTCTAGACAGTAGGAGAAAAGTCTGTGCTTGCCCCACTGCTCAAGGACAAATTGACGGGGCAGCAAGATCACTCAGGGGTAGAGACAGGTATTCACTCACAGGGCGATCGCTGAGAGGTGATTGACAGCAAAATAGCCAATCCTTAAAAACCTGTTTGAGCAGTCCTGATCTTCATTCCGATAGCCCCCTCAATCCCTCAATTCTGGGGGACTTGGAATCCGATCCCCCCCAGAATTGGGCAGGGCTAGGGGGCAGATGCAGGGGGGTAGAGACGTTTCAACCAGCTTCTTAGGCTGAACCGACAACGCTCCTGGGCAAGCAACTACTGAGCGGTAGCCTAATCTCAACGGTGGTTCCCTCCCCTAACCCAGCACTGTAGAGGGTCACACTTCCTCCCATTAGTTCCATTAAGTTGCGAGAGATCGCCAATCCTAAGCCAGTGCCCTCAAACTTACGGGTCGTGGAACCGTCCACCATCACAAAGGGGCGAAATAGCTTCGGTTGATTGGCAGGATCAATGCCAATGCCCGTATCTTTAACCAGAATCACGACATCGGGGCGATCGCCTTTCTGGAGTGAGGTCTCTGGGGACTCGATCCGGGCAGCGATCGCAATTCCTCCTTGCTCCGTAAACTTAACGGCATTAGAAATCACATTAATCAACACCTGCCTGAGCTTGGCAGGATCAGATTGCACCTGGATGGGTTGGGAAAAGTCAGGCAGCACAATCCATAACCCTTTTTGCTGAATCTGCACAGCTTGCAGATCGACCACCTCTTGCAAAGCCTGCTGTAAATCAACCGACTCTGCCATAACTGGCACCCCCCCCGCCTCAATTTTTGCCAAATCCAATAAATCGTTAATGATTTTGAGCAAGTGAACCGCAGCATCATCGGCCCGCTTCAGAAACTCCAGTTCTTCTTCTCGGTTATCACAACACCCATCCCGAACCAGCCGTAAGCAACCAATGATGGCGTTGAGAGGTGTTCTGAGTTCATGGGATGTATTCGCGAGAAATTCACTTTTGAGTTGGTTAGCGGTTTCTGCTTCTCGCCAAGCGGCTTCTAGTTCCTCAGCCCGTTCTTCTAGCCGATTTACCATACTATGGAGAACCTCAGCCAGTTGATTCATTTCCTGAATTTTGAAGTTTTGAGGGACTTGATTAAATACCATTGCTTCAGACGACCAAACCGTAGGGGGTAAAAACTCATGCAAGTCTTGCAGCGCCTGGTTTTTGCGGGCAGTATGGCGATGTTGAATGTATAAGGCATAATTGCCTAATTGTTCTAAGGGTAGGGAAAGATCGCGAGACATATACAAAGTAGCTAGAAACATTGCAACTAAAAGCCCTAGGGTCAGCACCACTAGGATTTGTTTCAGCCCTTCTAGTCCGTACAAGGCATTATCTAGACGAGTGACCGCCAAAATCACCCAGGTACGTTTCTGATCCACCGCCATGGGAATCGTCACAGGACTGTACCCTGCTAACCACTCCGCCCCCTGCTTGCCCAAACCAAATAAATAGCGAACATTAGAATCACCGGCACTGATGGCGTTTCTACGAATATCTTCTAAGGTATTTGCGTCTGGATCCTGCTGAATCAAGCGACCGACTCGCTCCAAGACTGGATGCGCCAGAATCGTTCCATCCTCATCAATGACGACGGTATAGCCTAAGAGCGATCGCGGGGAATCTCGTTCCCATTGCCGAAAAGCTGCCTGAACACTCAAGGCATACTGCAATTGACCTAAGCGGTTATAAACTGGCACACTTAAAACCAAGTGCAGTTGCCCTAAAACAGAGGTTTGAATCGATTTCTGAGTTAAGGAGAGATGGGTAACTGGAACAGCGGGTGTAATGTGAACAATAGAACGGTTAGGAACAATTTGATATTGCTGCTGGGGCCATAGGTCCACAGATGGGGATAACGCTCCACTTACTAATTTCTTATTTGCAGAAGAAAGATAGTAATCCGTTAGGGAGTAGAGAGTCATTTGCAACTGATCTCGACAAGTACTTGCTGTCACCTGACCCACTCTGAGATCTGTCAACTGGGCACACTGAATTTGGACGGGCAGTCTAGCTTGTAGCTGCTCTAAATATTCCTCCAGAGCAAGGGCCGTTCCAGATTGTAAAGGCGGCAATTCACTCGCAATCAACAAAGTTGCCTGCAATGCTTTGATGGACTCTTGTAGATGTTGTCCCTTGCGAATGGCACTTTCTGTCAAATTCTGGCGAACGGTTTCCTCCAAGCTGGAACGAACTTTTTTGTAGGTAAATACCTCTCCGACTAACAAGACAGGCACACTCAGCAGCAAGATGTATGACAATAAAATGCGACGAAAAGATAGGTGACCTGGCTTAGCCATAGCAGAAGATCTAACCTGAGATTCAGGATTTCAGTCTCTACCATGCCTTGCTAAGGTTCTGTGAGACATCTCTCTGCAAGCGTAATTTTGGGAATTAGGTGTCAGGTGTCAGGGGCAGTTTTAGATTTTGGTACCTGATCTACCTGTAGGGGCGCAGCATCCGGCAGCAAAACTTGACCACTTAACCCGAAGGCTGGCCCGGATGCTACGCCCTCTCCAGTCTCTGTCGATCTGCAAAGAGGGCCACCACGAGGGGATGGCCCCTAACGAAGATCCCAATCCAAAATCCAAAACCTGCCCTGAGCGCAGTCGAAGGGTCAAAAATCCAAAATTCTCCAGAGGGCCACCACGGGGGGACTGCCCCTACTCTCCTTCCTTGACAAACTTGAGGGCGGCAGAATTCATGCAATAGCGTTCTCCTGTGGGGCGAGGGCCATCTGGAAATACATGCCCTAAATGGGCATCACAGGCAGCGCAAAGTACCTCAGTTCTACGCATGAAGAGGCTATTATCTGCTTCTAGTTTTATGTTGTCTTTGGCTAGGGGTGCCCAAAAACTAGGCCAACCTGTTCCAGAATCAAACTTGGTCTCTGAACTAAACAGATCAGTGCCACAACAGATGCACTTGTAAATGCCTGCTGCTTTCAGGTTATGGTACTCACCCGTAAAAGCTCGTTCCGTTCCTTTTTTACGGGTGACTTTAAACTGCTCTGGAGTCAGTTGTTGCTTCCACTCTTCTTCAGACTTTTGAACTTTGTTAACCATATCCCACCCTTATCTGAGTCCACAGTCTTCAGTGTATCAAGCCAGTCCTATCAGCACCTTCCAGGTTTCTTCCAAAATCCAAAATCCAAAATCCAAAATTCCCCTAGAGTGGACTCACCTTGGCACGGTACAACACCTTTTCTCCGTGACAGTAGCCTGTATAGCGTACTCTTACAGCTTCTCCGGCTTGGGGGTTACCTTCCAAGGGTTGATGGAATCGCGGATCGTAGGGGAGTTCTGCACCGACGG
>JAYKHH010000414.1:0-2737 GCA_035285265.1 Leptolyngbyaceae cyanobacterium
GAACTGGCAGCCATTGTTGAATCTTCCCAGGATGCCATTATCAGCAAAACTCCTGACTATCTAATCACCACCTGGAACCAGGCAGCGGAGCGGTTATTTGGCTATACCGCCCAAGAGATGATTGGTCACCATGTGTCCGTACTGATTACACCGGAGTATCAGGACGAAGAAGCTTTGATTTGTCAGCGCATCCACCACGGGGAACGGGTAGAAACCTACGAAACCAAACGTAAACACAAGGATGGAAGATTGGTAGATGTGGATTTGACAGTTTCCCCGATCCTGGATACCAACGGTAGGGTAATTGGTGCGTCTAAAATCCTTCGCGATATTAGCGATCGCAAACAGGCTGAACTCGCCTTACAGCAAAGTGAAGCCCGCTATCGCAACATTATTGAAACTACTTTAGAAGGTGTTTGGATGCTCGATGCTGAGGGCAAGACCACCTTTGTCAACCAACGTATGGCTAGTATGTTGGGCTACACCGAAGTGGAAATGTTAGGCACCGCTCTCATAGATTTCGTTGCTTTAGAGGAACAGTCCCAAGTCCAAATCTATCTCCAACGGCGACAACAGGGCATTGAGGAACAACATCCATTCAAGTTTCAGCGTCAAGATGGCTCTAGCCTGTGGGCGATCGTTTCGGCAACACCCCTGCTGGATGCCCAAAGCAACTATGTAGGTGCGATTGGCCTGCTCACCGACATTACCCAACTGGTCACCATTCAAGAAGCGCTAAAAACCTCAGAAATGCAGCTTAGTAGTGTTCTGAATAGTTCCCTGGATGGGATCATGGCATTTCGCGCCGTACGGGCTAATGAGGGTACCATCATTGATTTTGAATGGCTGTTGAGCAATCCTACTGCCTGTGAATTAGTCGGACGGCAACCTGGGGAGATGATTGGCAAACGGTTTTTGGTAGAAATGCCGAGGAATCTAGAGAAAGGGCTCTTTGATCAATACGTGCAAGTCGTAGAAACCGGCGAACCTCTGCAGCGTGAATTTCACTATAACTACAATGGTGTGGAATCTTGGTTTGAACATATTGCTGTGAAGCTAGGCGATGGCTTTGCCGTCACCTTCCGTAATATCACTGCCATCAAACAATCTGAACTGGCACTCCAGCAAGCCAACCAACAGCTTGAAGAACGAATTGCGGATCTCAACCAGCGTCATGCGGAAATGGTGACGTTAAGTGAAATTAGCGATTTCCTACAAGCTTGCCTCACGGTGGAAGAAGCCTGCGATGCCCTCAGTCACTTGTTGGCCTCTCTCTTTCCTAGCTGTGTAGGGGGAATTTTTATGACGAGTGCTTCTCGCAACCGGGTAGAGATTATGTCGTCTTGGGGAGACTCACTGCAATCTCAAACGGCCTTTCATCCCCAGGATTGTTGGGCATTACGGCGGGGGCGAACGCATTCTATGGAACACAATCAGGCGGGACTGCGCTGTAAACATAACCTAGCGGACGAGGAGATCGCTGCTACCCTCTGCATTCCTATGATTGCCCAAGGGGAAACGCTAGGCTTGTTTTATCTCAGTACCCATACCTCAAACGCCTTGCCAGAAGCTAAACAGCAGCTCGCTCGTACGGTTGCAGAACAAGTGGCACTGGCGATCGCTAACCTACGCCTTCAAGAAACCCTGCAATACCAAAGCACCCGCGATCCACTCACAGGCTTGTTCAATCGCCGCTACCTTGAAGAAACCCTCAATCAAGAACTATCACGAGCACAACGGCAGCAGCATCCGATCAGCGTGATCATGTTGGATATTGACCATTTTAAGCGGTTCAATGATACCCACGGACACGAGGCTGGAGACTATGTGCTTCAGACTGTTAGCACCTTGCTCAAGGAAAATGTACGCAGTTCTGATATTGCCTGTCGCTACGGTGGCGAAGAAATGATCCTCGTTTTACCAGACTCATCTCTGGAAGAAACTTATAATCGGGCAGAGGCAATCCGAAGGGTGATCTCCCAGATCGCAATATCCCATAATGGCCAGACCTTGGGCAGCCTGACGGCATCCTTTGGAATTGCCAGCTTTCCTCAGCATGGGTCGGTAGGTAGCACCCTTGTACAAGCTGCCGATGCTGCCCTCTACCGCGCTAAAGCCGCTGGACGCAATCAAGTTGTAATTGCACTTTGAAAGCACTGCAAAAAATTAATAAGTGCAAAAAATTAATAAGTGCAAAAAACATGAAATCACGGCTCGTTAACGTCAGTCTCCAAGGTCGGCGCACCTGCGGGAAGGGCGAAAGAAAACGTTCCCATTTCCGGCTCGACCCAGGTTTCTAGGAGAACGTTTTCTGAGGAGTTCGACGCACGAGCTATCGAATTCACAATCCAAGCGGTTCACGATCCACGCAAGAGCCTGTACTAACAAGAGCCTGTACTAAATTGAGCACTCTCGGTGTCAGAATTTCTGGAACTTCGTGGGTATCTAAGGCCCTGAAAATACGGCTGCCTCAATATCACGACGACTGAGGGAATACTTAAACGATCGCTGGATATCCTGCCCTGTCTCACCTGCTTTCAGGTAACGGACAGTAACTTGGTCAACATCTAACACCAATTCAGCCTGCCAAGCAGGGCGCTGAACTTGCCAACAATGCAGTTGTTCCCGATCTTGTTCACAACCCTGATCCAGCAGCCATTGCTCAATATCAGGCAGGGGGTGATTATACAAAGGAGTTTCAGCAGAAGGTAAGGCCATAGAATTAGTTAACAGAGGA
>JAYKHH010000415.1:0-4541 GCA_035285265.1 Leptolyngbyaceae cyanobacterium
AACAGGAGATCTCTACCTAGCTCATACTGCTGATTTCTTGCCCAAATGACGATCCGAGGATGGGGTTTGACCCCCTTGCGGCCTAATAATCCAATTTTTTGGATACGGCTAATATGGTTAAAGGGAGAGGGCTGAGGGTAGGCATACTTGCGTCCTAATAATTCATAGGTTAAGGAAATCTGCTTTCGATTCACCCGCAATCGCACACGGCTACGGCAGATAAATAGGAGGAAGAGTCCAATACCTAGTCCCATAGCCCAGCCAGCTAGGGCTACTAGGATTCCAATAATTAATGTAGTGCCCCAAGGTAGAGACAAAAGCCAGAGTGTTCCGAGAAGTAAGAGGATAAACCAGGACAGCACCAGCCAACCTAAGGTGCTTGCAGCCGGATAGAGTCCCGCTTGGTTAACCGTAATATCTAAGGAAACGTTGGTTTTAAAGATCCGCACTCGACCCTGAGGAGATTTGCGAGGTGCTGTCTGGTTCTCACTAGACTCTGGGGTTTGTTCTTCTTCTAGAAAGAGACTGTGACGGTTGTCCTCTTCTAAGATGATTTCTAAAGCCTGAAGAGCGGTTTTAGCAGAATCAAATCGCTCACTCGCTATGGGTTCCGTCATGGTTTTAAGCCACTGCACCCAGGATGGACTTAGTGTAGGGAATTGGGAAAAATCAACCCGCAGGTTCTTGTAGGGGAGTTTAGAGGGATAAATTCCTGTCCCCAGATGAATCAGGGTCATACCGAGGCTGTATAGGTCGGAAGCCACCTGTGGCTTTCCATTTAGTTGCTCTGGAGACATATAGCCATAAGTCCCAACAATGGTAGTTGTTAGCTTAAAACTGCTGGCTAAAGGCTGAATAGCACCAAAGTTAACTAAAAAGATTTGATCAATCCTGGATTTAGGGGTTGCGATCGCAACGATATTGCTGGGCTTAATGTCACGATGCAAGATTGGTGGCTGATACCCATGCAGATAAATGAGAATATCTAACAGCGCTTTAGCAATGGTCTTGACCTCTGCTTCACTGAAGGGGCCTTCGGACAGGAGATATTGTTTTAAAGAGTTCCCTAATGTATAATTTTCGACAATAACTAAGTGCTCGTAGCCATCTTCGGTGGTGAGGTTTAAATAATTTAAACAGCGAGGAATACCAGGGTGTTCTAGCACTTTTAAGAATTTTGCTTCCCATTCAAATAGGGTTAAGTCATCCCAAGCAACCGCTTCGTTGCAGATTAAAGACTTTAGGACTACCAAAGCTCCGGTTTCTAGATCACGGGCTAGAAAAATTCTTTGTTTCTTGTTTTGGTTAAGTTCCTGCTGGATTGCGTAGCGTCCAGCTAAGATCATGTCCGTCATAATAGATGCCTCTGAGTTACAAGGTTTCTATACTCACATCTTGTGCCAGGACGTTTGAGTGAAGGTTTTGGGAAGGTAGAGTATCCTAACAATGGTCAAGTGTAGGATCTAAGTTTACCCACATTTTGAACTACTGTTCGCTAGATGTATCAGGTGTAACGCAGCTTTTTATGATTTTTAAGACGTTGCTGGAATAGCGATGCTTGCAGGTCTATGGGTTAACTTGGTAGCGCTGACGGGTGGCGATCGCCAGCCCCAACACTCCCAAGGTGAGAGCACCTGCTAGGTAGAGGGGGTAAGAATAGGTGACTGGATTCGAGGCATGAATCAGTAATCCCGCAATCACAGGGCCAAATGCATTGGAAACACTCAGATACGAGGCATTGAGTCCCAGGGCTGTGCCCTGATCTTCGGGACGGGTATTCAAGGAGATCAGGGCGGTAATCATGGGTTGGACGAGGGAATTAAACAGTGAAAATAGGATGGCTACACCCACGAAGTAAATAACGTTGGCCCACAGGGGCATCAGTAGGAAGGAGGTGCTGCGGACGAATAAACTGAGAAATAGGATATACACTAAATTGAATTTTTGGGTCAGGAACGAGATCCCCCAGGTTTGCATGAAGACACCCAGAATACCAAAGGTGAGAAACATCAGGGTTAAGGACTGGTTGGTTTGATCTAATACCTGGATAAAGTAGGGCTGAAAGGCATAGGTAAAGATAGTGAAGGTGGTGCCGATCAGGAAGTTGAGGATCAGCAGAATTCCGACTTTCGGAAAGGCGAGACCTTTGACTAAGTTTTGGAGTCCTAGATCAAACACATTCCCTGTCCCCTTTTCTTTTGTGGCAAGGCTTTCCGGCAGTAGGAAGATGGTCATCAAGAGCGCAACCAGGGCGATCGCTCCGGCCACTAAAAAGGCAGCTCCTAAGGAAATTTGTTGGGCTAGCAAACTAATGGCAGGCCCTAGCACAAACCCGAACCCAAAGGCAGCCCCGTTAATGCCAAACCCTCTGGCCCGGTTTTCTGGTGTGGTCACATCGGAAATTACGGCTTGAGCCACCGAGGCATTCCCGCCCGTAATCCCGTCTAGAAAACGGGCAAAGAACAGCACCCAGGCGATCGCAGCGGTTCCCGCAATGAAGTTTGCGACTACGGTTCCCAGGAGGCTGATGATCAGTAAGGGTTTGCGTCCAAAGCGATCCGAGAGCTTTCCAATTACGGGGGTCGCAAAAAACTGAGCCACGGAGTACACCGAGAATAACAAACTGGTCTGGAAATCATTCAGACCGAATTCCTTGCCATATAAATAGATGACGGGAATCAGGATGGTCAGGCTGAGGGAATTGATCAGCGAGATGAGCGCAATAATCCAAAAGGTACGGTTCATACGGTCAGGGATAGACAGACTGTTCGAGCAGGCGCGTCTATCACTTTAACGCTGTGGCGAAGTAAAACTGTAGGTTGTAGGTCGGGACAGCTATAGGAGAACCTGGAGATAGGGTTTTCTAGCGTTAACGTAATTTATGGGATGACATTGGTGTCGAAAACAAAGCGGACTTTACTGCTCATTCAAAATCGAGTCTATGGAATCAGATTGATGTTTAAGGTGACGCCAGTTCAACGAAAGGGCTTTTAGGGGGCTTTCGCTCCGCGAAAGCCCCCTAAAAGCCCTATTTTGCGTGCGCGAAGCGCACGCAAAATAGGGCTATCGAATTCACGCCAAGGTGTGGAAGAAGGCCGCAATATCAGCTCTGCAAGAGTAATACAGAGTTGCCATTAAAAAAGCCTCGGTGAAAACTGAGGCTTTTTTAATTAGGATGTTAATAAGTTAAAGTGAAGCTTATTCTTTTATTCCTCTTAGCGCTGTGACACGTACCCCTTTGTCCCCTAACTCCTTACCCACCCTTGACCTGTCTGCTGATGTTCCATCTGCTAGTCAGCAACCCGATGCCTTAGGTCGGTTTGGACGATTTGGCGGCAAATACGTTCCTGAAACCTTAATGCCTGCTTTGAGTGAATTAGAGGCAGCTTTTTATCAATATCGTCACGAAGCTGATTTCCAGCAAGAGCTGCAAGGGTTGCTGAAAGACTATGTAGGGCGGCCTAGTCCCCTCTATTTCGCTGAACGCTTAACAGGTCATTATGCCCGTCCCGATCGCACTGGCCCCCAAATTTATCTAAAGCGCGAAGACCTCAACCATACCGGAGCCCACAAAATCAACAATGCCTTAGCTCAGGTGTTGCTAGCTACCCGGATGGGCAAGCGACGGATTATTGCGGAGACCGGAGCGGGGCAACATGGGGTTGCCACGGCCACAGTTTGTGCCCGCTTTGGCTTGGAGTGCATCATCTACATGGGGGTGCATGACATGGAACGGCAAGCCCTAAATGTCTTTCGGATGCGCTTAATGGGGGCAGAAGTCCGTCCGGTCGCTGCGGGGACAGGCACCCTCAAGGATGCAACCTCAGAAGCAATTCGAGACTGGGTGACCAATGTTGAGACTACCCATTACATTTTGGGTTCTGTGGCAGGGCCACACCCCTACCCAATGATTGTGCGGGACTTCCAGGCTGTGATTGGAGCTGAGACGCGATCGCAGTGTCAGGAAAAATGGGGCGGACTCCCTGATATCCTCTTGGCCTGCGTTGGGGGTGGCTCCAATGCCATGGGCTTGTTCCACGAATTTGTTCCAGAACCTACGGTGCGATTGATTGGCGTCGAAGCCGCTGGGGAAGGAGTAGATACCGATAAGCACGCAGCAACACTGACACGGGGCCGGATTGGAGTGTTGCATGGAGCCATGAGCTATCTTCTGCAGGATGGGGAAGGCCAGGTGATTGAACCCTATTCCATCAGTGCGGGATTAGATTATCCAGGGGTGGGGCCAGAGCATAGCTACTTGAAGGACATCCAGCGGGCAGAATACTATAGCGTTACCGATCAGCAGGCTCTAGATGGCTTGAAACTGCTGTCTCAATTAGAGGGAATTATTCCAGCCCTAGAAACCGCCCATGCGATCGCCTACTTAGAAACCCTGTGCCCCCAATTGTCCGGTAGCCCCCGGATTGTCATTAACTGCTCTGGACGGGGAGACAAAGATGTCCAAACCGTGATTAAGGTGTTGAACCTCGGTTAACTTCCTCAAGGTCAGGAGCCTAGAGCGATGGCCTACAGCGACTTTA
>JAYKHH010000416.1:0-7058 GCA_035285265.1 Leptolyngbyaceae cyanobacterium
TCTGCTGTGCTTTTCAGGGCTAGTTTTAATTCTACGTTGGTCAACCTTCTATCAATCAGTGATCGATTGGGATGAAAGCCTTTATCTTTTGATTGCGGATAAATGGTTGGATGGATACCCACCCTACACAGTTATTTGGGATAATAAACCTCCAGGAATCTACTTGCTATTTGCGCTGGCCTTGGCAGTATTTGGTCATTCCGTGATTGCAATTCGGATTCTTGCCTGTATTGCCATGGTAGCTGCTAGCTATGGCTTGTATCTAGTTGGAGGTACCCTTAATTCTAGGTATGGAGCTGTAGTGGGTATCCTTGCAGGGGTTTTCTATGCCTTTGCATTTACTATTAATGGGGGTGACAGTGCTAATACAGAAATATTTTTCATCCCATTTGCAATTTTTGCTTTTTATCTACTTTTTTCAAAAATCATTGGCTTAAGAGAATTTCAGACAAGAGATTACTGGTTGATCTCTTGTATCGGTCTGGTTTTAGGAATTGGCTTTGAGATCAAGCAAGTCGTCTTATTTGATCTGATCACAGTCGGTCTGATATTGGCAGGAAGTGTTCTTGCCCAGCCTCAGTTCAGGCAAAAGTACCTTTCATTAACCATTGCTTTTCTGGCTTTAATGATCGGTTTTATCTTGCCATTTTTAGCTATCTCCTTATACTTTTTCTGGGTTGGCAATTTCCATGAGTATTTCTATGCAAACTTCACAGCCAATAAGTTAAGAACGGTTGATAACCAGTTCTCAACTAGCATTTTTTCAGAGGTTTTCAATAAGCTCTTTGACTCTCGCTTAATGTTCACCTTGTGCGTGCTGTTACTGTCATCGCTAATTTATCTATTGATTGATCGCAGTATTAATCAGAAAGAACGATGGATGGTATTCAGCCTTCTTGTTTGGTTTACAATCATTTTAATAGGCTTCTTCCTGGTTTTCAGGCACATCTATCCTCATTATTTACTGCAACTTAATCCTCCCCTTGCCTTGGCTAGCGCCTACATGGTGACTAGGTTGGGGGTTCTAAGTTGGAATCAAGAGGGGATGAGGTTACGAAGGCGATATTTTCTTCTACTTCTAGCAGTCTTACTCATTGTTAATCGGCGAGCGATCGCCCATCCCTTCTCTAGTGGTCTAAAACAAGTATTTTACCAGCACATTAAGGGGATCAAGTATTGGCAGGATAATCCTGGTCTGGTTGCAGAGCATTTGCGAAATAGGATGGATGAAAATAACTATATCTACGTGGTTGATGATCAACCCATTATCTATTTTTTGGCAGGCGCAAAGACACCTAGTAAATACGTCTTTCCCTCTTTTCTATTACCCAGCCCTGACCTTCCCAATATTACAGGGGTTAAACCGCTCCAGGAATTAGAAAACATTTTTAGAAAAAATCCCGTTTACATTATCAAGCGACATAAGAGAGATAAGAAAATCCTTGAGAATCCACTTTTCTATCGAAAGCTACACCAGCATCTGGACAGGCATTATGTATTAGAGAGAACGATCGGTGAAGTAAACCTTTTCAGATTAAAGGGGATTTGAACCGCATCTCAGGAATTCAATGAGGGTTTCTATAGGTTAGATACGATGCCACCCTTCTTCATGCCTTTCCGCTGAAAAAAACTAATTAATCGAGCCTATTTAGTTGACTGAGGTTGGATGTTCAACTAATTGAATTCAGAGGTTTTATATGTTTACCGTACAAGATGGGAATTTCCTCCAAACGCCATTAGGGATATTTCAAGTTCCCATACTTTCTCAAGCAAGATCCAACCCATCTGAACCATCCGAGAATTCATTACTGTCTTCTTCACTCAAGTTTTCATTGGTTGTACCTACCTATAACGAGAGGGGTAATATTCAAAGAATTGTGAGCCTATTAAGTAATATTCTGGATCAGGCTTTACCCAATGACTATGAGCTGATTGTGGTAGATGACGACAGCCCCGATCGCACGTGGGAATTGGCGCAATCTTTAACATCTGAGTATCCCAATCTTTACGTGATGCGTCGTCAGCAGGAAAAAGGACTCTCGACTGCGATTATTCGGGGATGGCAACGGGCCAGAGGTGAGGTTTTAGGGGTGATTGATGGTGATCTTCAGCATCCTCCAGAGGTGCTGCTGAAATTGTTAAGGGCGATCGATCAAGGTGCCGATCTCGCGGTTGCAAGTCGCCATGTAGAAGGGGGAGGTGTGAGTACCTGGAGTGTCACTCGGCGGTTTTTATCGAGAGGGGCACAGTTAATTGGTTTGATTATATTGCCAAAGATTATTAGCCGTATTTCAGATCCGATGAGCGGTTATTTCTTGGTGCGACGGAGTGCCATTGCTGGAAGAACCCTCAGTCCTTTAGGCTACAAAATTTTGATTGAAGTGCTAGGACGGGGCGACTTTAATGAGATTGCTGAAACAGGTTACGTATTTCAGGAACGGGAGGAAGGGGAGAGTAAAGTTACTTGGCGACAATATAAGGACTACCTCCATCACTTAGTGCGCCTACGATTATCCTCTGGGCGTCTAGGAAGATTCAGTCAACGATTTGACTTCCCAATCGGACGATTTCTCCGCTTTGTCTTTGTGGGAGTGACGGGATTAGTCGTAGACATGGGCACGCTATATCTGCTCCACGGTTTACTAGGAGTAGGGCTAACCCGCAGTGCCATTGTGGCGGCACAGTTAGCCATCGTTAACAATTTTTTCTGGAATGACCTTTGGACTTTTAAAGATCTGGCTCAGCAGCAGCGAAAGCTTCAACAGAGACTCAAACGATTTTTGAAGTTTAATTTGATCTGTTTAATGGGTTTGATCTTGAAGGTTTTGCTGTTGAATGCGATGTTCAACATCCTTCATATCAATGAATACGTGGCCAATTTTCTGGCGATCGCAATGGTTACAGTTTGGAACTTCTGGATCAATGTCAAGCTGAATTGGAGGGTAACTGAGATCAAGTAGTCTCCTCAGTTTTTGCAATGACAGTTGATCCTTCAATCCTCATGGGCAAAATACCTGCATGGAGAAAATACCTGCGCTACGCACATCCTGAATCGAGGCTGCCTCCATGGCAATTTCAAATCAGCCTCCCAACAGGCTTTTTAACCCAGTCTTCAACCAGTCATAGAGGCTGCTTCCGCCTACACTAAGGGCATAGAGGATGGACAGGGTGAGCGTTGCTCCCATGAGGCAAAGCACCAGACCCCCTAAGCTGATCGCTCCGTCATCATCTAGTAACCCAAAGCCTGTGACAAAAATGCCCATTGCGGGCAAGGTGTTGGTTCCCGGAATGGGGATCATCATTGAGATGGCCATCAGGGAGATCGCGCATCCAATTACCACCCGACCCACTGGACTCGTACAGACGGGGGTGAGACGAGGCTTCGACAGTTGCTCAATGCGTCGCATCCAGGGAATGCCCGCTTTAACAATTTTCTGTACTTGGCTGAGGGGCATGGGGCGGTTCATAATCCGAGCAGGCAACCACGGGCTCCTAGCCCCAGCAATTAATTGGCCTGCCAATAAAAGCATCACTAGCCCAAAGGGAACGGAATATCCCGCAGCCGGAATTGGCAATGCAGAGGGCAACGCCAGCAGCACAAATAGAAATCCGAAGGTGCGCTCTCCTGCCAGCCCTAGCACCTCAGCCAGGGTCACTTGCTCGGAGGTCGGGGCTTCAAAGAAAAAGCGCTGTAAATCCTGTGAGAGTTGGGCCATGGTGATTGGGATGCTTTCCTAGGGATGCAGTTATCCTACGCAATTACGGTTGTTCCTTCAATCCTTACGACGGTAATCTCCCTAGGACAGCAGGTTGGCATCCCAATCACCGTGTGCGTTGACAGGCTATTGGTTGGGATAAGTTGGTTGGATGAAAAAGGAACTCCGCCCTGGATTTCCTAGGCGTCAGAATCGGGGTGATATCAGATGTTCGCCACAACATAGAGTCCTATCAATAAAAATTATCAGAAATATTTACTTTTTTTTATAGGGTTTCAAGACTATCATCAAAGGCGTAAGAGATTAATACTACCTTCCGATTGGCGTTGCACCCTTACAATAGGTTGTGTTGGAATCAATCCTCAGCTCGTTTTGACCCCGATCCGGGCTGAAGATCGCCCAAGGTTAACCTATTCATGCTTCAAGGTGCAACGCCTTTTATTCTTTTACCTATGCCTACGAGTTTGCCAATTTTTCCTGGACAGAACCCTAGGTGGGCACCAGTTCACCGGGACGTAGCTTGGCCCACTTGCCCATCTCTGGCTTAAAGCTCTGGCACCCTACTACATCCCACTCCATTTCAATTTCATCCTTGCGAGTGCGGATATTGACGTTAATAGTCGGTTCAATGGCTTCAAAGGTAGGGTTTTCAGTCAAATGTAGCTGTTGGTGTTGGCCTTCCACTGCATGGTAAGTGGTGCAGCGATCCACATAATGGCAATTGATGCAAATACACATAATTCCAACCCTCTCTGCTGGCTAGTTTAGGCAGATTTAACCCGTCCGTGTCTGAGAACCTGTTTGAAAAGTCCTCTCTGGTGAGGTGAATACCTCGACCCTCTCTCAATTTGCAATTTGCACGATAGGATCAGCGCTTTCGGTGCTGCCATGGTGGGAGCAGGAGCCTATTAACGTCACGTTATCCTTAGTCAAACAGGTTCTGAACTGATGCAATGGGTGAGTTGTCGAGGTCTATAGACCTTTAGGGTTAACCAAAACACTCACGCATTCGTTGCAAGTGTGTCAGTCCTATTTCTGCTACTCTAGCTCAGACATCCCATTTATAGACCCTTTGTTTGGCTGATTTTTGTTCCATGTGCGCTGATTCTCTTTGGACTGCTTCCTCTGTACTTTCTCCCGTTTACTGGCCTTTTAGCCTCCAGTGGCTCCCTCAACCTGCCTATTTGGTGGGAGGAAGTGTTCGGGATGCATTGCTAGGACGCAAGACAGCGCATTTGGACTTGGATTTTGTGATGCCAACCCACGCAGTTGAGACAGCCCAGGCGATCGCCCGTCATTACAAGGCTGGGTTTGTACTCCTGGATGCCGAACGTCAGATTGCCCGGGTGGTCTTTGATCAGGCAACGGCGGATTTTGCCCAGCAAGTTGGCCCCAGTCTAGAAAGTGATTTGGAACGACGGGACTTTACGGTGAATGCGATCGCCTATGACCCTCACACAGGTCACCTGATTGACCCCCTCCAAGGTTATGCTGATCTGCACCAGCATTGGCTGAGAATGGTGGCTCCGGAGAATCTGCAAGAAGACCCCCTCCGTTTATTGCGGGCCTATCGTCAGGCATCTCAGCTTGGATTTTCTATCGCCCCGGAAACCCAAATTTGGATTCGCCAGCTTTCTCCTTTATTAAGTCAGATTGCTGCGGAACGGATTCAATCGGAACTTAGCTATTTACTGAGCACTCCCAAGGGAACGCCTTGGTTGATTGCGGCCTGGAAAGATGGCCTGTTGCAACACTGGTTTCCGGGGGCAACAGAGCAGCAAGTGGCCCTTATTCCCGCGATCGATCAGGCAGCTTTGGATCTGAGCGCTCTCCATCCTCCCTTTGAGGTGGAACTGTCTCGCTGGATTCGGGATAGAAAGAGTTCAAAAGGGAAGTCTTCTAAGTCTCCTCAAGCAGTGGGCTGTTGTTCTTCCTTAGATCCGGACAAGATTAAAATGGCAGGGGGGCGTCGGACTTGGTTATCAACTGCTAAATTGATTGGGCTGCTAACCCCAGTTCCTGAGGTTGCCGAAGCAGAATTGTTGCAGCTCAAATACAGTCGGGCTGAAATTCAAACCGTGGTCACTGTTCTCAAGCTTTTGCCACGGCTGATTGCAGCTCAGTCTTCAATGCTGACCTCAATGCCGACCTCAATGCCGATGAGTCGCCGAGACCAGTATTTTCTATTTCAGGGAGTTGGGTTTGCCTTTCCAGCCCTCGTGCTGCTGGCGATCGCGTCTGGCGTGTCCCAGGAAGCAATCTCACCTCTGATTGAGCGATTTCTCAATCCTGATGACCCCGTAGCCCATCCCACGCCCTTACTGACTGGACAGGATCTAATGCAACAACTGGGTTTACCCCCTAGCCCCCGCATTGGTCAACTCCTAGCCGCTCTACAACTTGCCCACGCGGAGGGACAGATTGCCACCCCAACAGAAGCCCTAGAGTGGGCTGAGGTGTTGTGTAGCTCGAAGCAATAATGTTTCAATCCAGAATTCTGGCTCGGAAGGGCGAAGCATTCAGACCGAAACGAGAGTTAGGTGTTGGACTTCTATGGCTGAATGCTTCGCCCCTACCTGTAGGGGCTGCTATCCAAAATCCAAAATCCAAAATTCCCCTTACCCTTGCCGCACTGGAATCTGAACCACAAATGTTGCACCTTCGTTTGGTGTGGAGATGCACTGTAAGGAACCGCCGTGTTTTTCCGTCACAATCTGATAGCTAATCGACAGCCCCAGTCCTGTACCCTTGCCCACTGATTTCGTGGTGAAGAAGGGATCGAATAACCGATTTCTGACAGGTTCTGGCATCCCTGGGCCATTATCAGCAATCTGAACCATGATCCAGTCGTCAGTAGACATTTGAGTGCAGATGCGAATGGTGCTAGGCGTGTGACGGATGGCTTCAGGGGTTCTTTGCAGATCCCACTCTTCTAGGGCATCCAACGCATTCACCAGAATATTCATGAACACCTGGTTGAGTTGTCCTGCGTAACACTCCACCAAGGGTAAAGGACTATAGTCCTTAATAATCTGAATGGCAGGGTGATGGGGTTTTGCCTTGAGCCGATGTTGCAGGATCATGAGGGTGCTATCAATCCCTTCATGAATATCTACGGCTTTCATATCCGCTTCATCAAGGCGGGAGAAGTTCCGCAGTGATAAGACAATTTTTTGAATTCGCTCTGCTCCGATCTTCATGGAGGCCAGTAATTTAGGTAAGTCCTCGCTTACAAACGGTAGTTCGATCTCGTCGGCCTTGGCTTGCACCTCTGATGTCGGATGGGGGTAGTGCTGGTGGTAGAGCTGCAGCAGTTCCAGGAGATTTTGGGTGTAGTCCTGG